>NZ_CALXRN010000109.1 GCF_944390595.1 uncultured Brachyspira sp.
GGCTATATAGCTTTATCAGAAGAATTAGATAATATAAGTGCTTTTGGAGCAACAGAAGAAGAAGCCTTGAAAGAAATAAAAAATGCTATATCACTTTATTTTGAAGAAAAAAATATACAATTAAAAAGATCATGAAATATTGTCTTTTATGTTTGGAAGTAAATTGTAAATTGAAGTGCCTATAACACTTTCAAAATACGATTTTATTTCAAATACCCTTTTCCATCTCAATGCACTTTGTGGAAATGTGCCGTATCTTAAAGCAGCATCAACGAACCTTTTTTCAAGCAAACAAAATCCAGAAGGCAAAGCAAGACAATCGCATAATTGAATAAGTAAATCATAATCGTCATATACAGCATCAGCAACAAAATTTTTTATGAAATTGAAATCGCTTTCTGGCATATCAAATTTTCCTATTGCAGTATTTACATCTTGTATCATAAAGGCATGAGTGATACATATTTGAGCCATTTTCTCCCAGCCGTAATTTATGCAGTATTTGTATCCATCTATTAAATGCCTTTCTGCACTTATTCCAGTATATCTTCCTATATCATGTAAAAGCCCAAATATGTATGAATTGTCTAAATCCAGCTTTTTATCTGTTGATTTTTTATTGTATTCATATGCTATTATTCTTGCAGCTTTAGCAGCATATCTTGAATGTTCAGCCCAAGGAGTAGGGTTTGATTTGTATGCTTTGTTTAATTCGTATTCTGCTCTTTCTAAATCTAATATCTCTTTTTTGGCATTATCTTTCATTTTATTTATTGTATAACTTTTTTATAAAAAATAAATACTAATAGGGAACTTTTATATTAATTTTACGTCTAATAAAGCAAATAAAACAATTGGACACTATTATGCTAAAAAAAATCACTTTTATAATGACATCTTTAATGTCAGTTTTTTTATTAACTTCTTGTTCTCCTGAATTTAATCATATGCTGCATAGACCTCCTCATGCAAGGAATTATTTTGACTTTCCAATGTTGTTTGGCCCGCATTTCGGTATTAATGGTATACTTAATATAATAATAAAAATATTAATCATCGTTGCTTTAGTATTTTTAGTAAAAATGCTCTATAATAAAGATAGAAATAATAAAAAAGAGTAGTTTTTCAATCAAAAATTTTATTATTAATTACTATTGAATATTTTTTAGAAATTTAATATCATATTTTCGTAATATTTCTATGATTTAAATTTAAAAAATGAAAAAATTTATTACACTCGTAGTACATAGACCAACAACAGTATTTGTTACACTTGTATCCATGTTCATAATTGGAATTATAAGTATATCTAGGCTTAATATAAATTATTTGCCTGATATGGAAGTGCCTATAATAAGTATAAAAACCACTTATGAGAATGCAGGTCCTGAAGAAGTAGAAAAGTCTGTTACTAGAATAATAGAAAGTGCAGTTTCTTCTGTTAATAATGTAAAAAATATTACATCAAAATCTAAAGAATCTGAATCTAATGTTGAAATAGAATTTAATTGGGGCACAGATTTACAAACTGCATCTGATGATATAAGAGAAGCTATAGATATGATTAGATCGACATTGCCTGATGACAGCGACAATCCGAATATATCAAAGTTTTCAAGCGATGCTACTCCAATAATGAATATAGCATTCTTCGGTACAGATAATCTATCTTCGCTTTATGATCTGGTAGACAGTCAAATACTTACAAGACTTGAGCAGGTTGAGGGTGTAGCCCAAACTGAAATACGCGGCGGATTAAAAAAAATAATACGTGTTGATATAGATTTAAATAGATTAAATGCTTATTCAATAAATATTAATGATATAGTACAAACGCTTGCTTTGGAAAATCACAATGTTTCCGGAGGAGAAACTTATGAAGGAGTTTATAAATATAATATAAGAACTACAGGAGAGTTTAAAGAGGTAAGCGATATTGAAAGCGTAGTTGTAGAATTAAAAAATAATATTTATCCGGTAAGAATTAGAGATATAGCTTATGTGCATGAAGACTATGAAGATGATTCTGAAATAGTACGTATAAATGGGCAAAAAGCATTAACCATTGCTATAACTAAAGAATCAGGCGGAAATATTATACAGATAGCCAGAGATGTAGAAAAACGACTTGAAACTATAAATCTGCCCTCAGGTATTTATTATCAAATACTATTTAATAGTTCTGATACAATAAAAAATTCTATTCATAACGTTTTGAATACTGTATGGCAGGGTGCTTTATTCGCTGTTATAGTTCTTATGATATATTTATGGGATGTAAAAAGTGTATTTATTATAAGTGTTTCAATACCAATATCTGTTATAAGCACATTTATTTTAATGTACTTTTTTGATATAACTATTAATGTGGTATCGCTTTCAGGTTTGGTATTGGGTATTGGCATGATGGTTGATAATTCTATTGTAGTTCTTGAAAATATTTTCTATTATAACAATTATTATAATAAGAATAATTTTTCTAATGATAAAAGGATAATCAGAATAAATAATTTTAAATCATCAATTTTAGGTGCAAGCGAGGTTTCTATTGCTATAACGGCATCTACTTTAACAAGTGTTTGTGTATTTTTACCTTTCTTATTTGTACAAGGACAGATGGGGCAGATGTTCAGCGATCTATGTATTACTGTGTCAATATCATTAATGACTTCTCTTTTTGTAGCTTTAACAATAGTTCCTCTTTTAGCTTCAAGATTAAATAGTACTGCATCTAAAAATGGTAAAAAACAAATTTTTATAAATAGGTTAGAAAATTTTTTTAATGATAAAGTACATGATAATGTAGAAAAATTCTATTTAAGCATGCTTACTATAGTTATGAGAAATAAAAAGAAATCATTTATTTTAATAGGTTCTGTACTTTCTACATTATTAATATTGCTATTAACATCCATAGGTAAAGAAGGTTATCCTGTATCAGATGAAGGTACTATTATTTCAAGATTGAGGCTTCCGGTTGGTTCAAGAGTAGAGTTTACAGATACGTTTATATATAAAATGGAAAATGATATAGAAAGTGCTGTAAGCAATAATATGGCATATTATGAAACCAGAGTAAGAACAGGAAGAAATGAGCATCATGGAGAGGTTAGAGTAAAACTTGTTGATAGAGAAAGAGGAAGAAAATCTGATATAAGTTATTATATAGAAAATATAAGAAATAAAGTTAATGGATATCCTGGACGTATAGAACTTAATTCTGAAAATGTAGCTTTGGGAAAACCAAAAGATTATAGTGCTATTGTTATAGAGCTTATAGGCGATGATTTAGACAGAGGTTATGATGTTGCTAGTAATATTATAGTTGCAGCAAGTAAAGTTGATGGGGTAAGAAGCGTATTAATTAAAGAAGATGATTCAAACCATGAAATTATTTTTTATATAAACAGAGATTTAGTTTCAAAAATGGGTATAAACATTAACACCATAGCTAATATAATAAGAATGTCTTTCAGCGGTACAACAGCAAGTAAAATGTCATTAAATAATTCAATATACGTTGATACAGATATTATTGTGCGTTTGGAGGATACTAACAGAGACAGTCTTTCAAGCATACAAAAGATAATGATACCTACATCTAACGGAATAGTGCCGATTTCATCCGTTGTAAATATTCATAAAGATACAGGCCCTACAGAAATAAATAGAAAAAATGATAAAAGAATAATACAAATAAATGCAAGTTCTTACGGCAGACCTATAAATGAAATTGTAAATGATATTAGAAAGGAATTGAATAATATATATATATACCAAGCGGTTTTTCAGTTAATTTTTCCGGAGATTATGAGGATATGCAGGAGGCTTTCGTACAGCTTATTGTATCTTTAATAATGGCTTTGGTTTTTGTATATGCTATAATAGCAGGACAGTTTGAATCTTATATTACACCTTTTGTAATATCACTTGCTGTTCCTTTTGCATTATTCGGTGCTTTAATATTTTTATATTTCGGAGGACAGACTTTAAATGTTTACAGCGGAATCGGAATAATAATGCTTGTAGGTATAGTTGTTAATAATGGTATAGTTTTAATAGATTATATGAATAGGGCTGTATTGGAGAGAAATATAAGTTGGGATACTGCAGCTTTAGAATCATGTAAAAGAAGACTTAGACCTGTACTTATGACTTCATTAACTACAATATTAGGATTATTCCCTATGATTTTTGAAATTGGAAACGGAAGTGAGATGTACAGACCTTTAGCCATTGGTGTTTGCGGAGGTTTAATATTTTCTACGATGTTTACACTCATAATAATACCTTCTGTTTATTCTAGTTTTAGAAATAGATTTAATATAAAAAGACGCGATGATTGAGGTTTGATTATGAGTAAATATAAACCAAAAACAAATGATGAATTAAAAAAATTAATAGACGATGAAAACATTTCATTAGCTGATATTGATACAAGTTTAATAACAGACATGAGTTTTTTATTTAAAGAAAGCAAAAGAAAAAATTTTGACGGGATAGAAAATTGGAATACTTCAAATGTTCATGATATGATTGGTATGTTTAAAGATGCTCATTACTTTAATAATGATTTGAATAATTGGGATACTTCAAACCTTAAAAAAATTTCATATATGTTTTTTAATGCATCAGCTTTCAATAAATATCCTGATAAATGGAATCTTGATAATATAAAAGAAGCTTATGATGTATTTAATGATAATATTGATATAAAAAAACTGCCTCTAAATCTTAGAATAAATCTGTACTATGAAGACTTTGATAAAATAAAAGATATTGATATAAAAGATATATATAAAACTATTATTACTTCAAAAAATAGAAAGATTATAGCCTTTAGAACAAAATTAGAAAAAGAATATTATGATGAACTTAAAAATTTAATAGAACATAGAGAGAAAATAGAATCAGAAAATGAAGTAAAATTTCAAACTATAGAAGAAGTTTATGATTATGTTGATAATCATTATGAAGAAAGTTTTAATAGAAATTTAAAATTTGTTCAATATGATGATGATATATTTTCAAAAGATAAATCTGAAACAATTGATATAAAAATTATTAAGTTTATTTACGGAAGTTATTTAAAAGTTAAAGATAATGTAATGAGATTAAAAACTATAGATAATATTATAGATTTAATTGATATGGAAAGTTTTAGAAATGCTGCTTATAAAATATTTGAAAATGACAGAAGTAAAGTTGCTTCAAGAATAATTGTAGGTATATATGGAAAAGGCAGTATTATAAAAAATTATGCCAAAAGTATTCAAGGAAAAGAATTCTATCCGCGTTCTTATTATGTTTATATACTTGCTTTAAATGATGGAAAATACGCTTTAAGCTTAATAGATGAAATGGCTAAAAAATCAAAGATTGAAAGCGTGAGAAATGCTTCTAATTCAGCACTCGATGTTATAGCTGACAGAATGAAAATAAATAGAGATGAGTTAAGCGGTTTACTAATTCCTGATTTTGGTTTGAATAGAAACGGAGAGAGAATTGTAAATATAGAAAATAAAGAGTATAAAATATCCGTCAATTCAAAAATGTCTGTAGATATAATAGAAAATAATAAAATACTAAAAACTATCCCTAAAACTTTTTCAAAAGAATTAAAATCAGAAATAAATTTTATGAAAAAAGAAATTAAAAATGTTGTTAAAAGAGAAAAAGAAAAGATATTAATGCTTCTTATGAATGGAAGAAAATTAAGTTATGAATTTTGGAAAAAGATTTATATTGATAATTCATTTTTAAGTCAGTATTCTATAAATTTGTTTTGGAACTTATATGATGAAAAAGAAAATTTTATAGATATTTTTAGGTATTTAGGAGACGGAAGTTTTATTAATACGAATGATGATTATATAAAATTGAATGAGAATAATTTAATAAGTTTATGTTCTCCTGTAGAAATGAGTAATGAATTAATAGAAAAATGTATTAAGCAGTTATCAGATTATGAAGCAGCACAGCCTATTAAACAGCTTCAAATAATAAATAATTTAGAAAATGAATTTGATAAATATAATAGCATAAATACAACAGTATCAAATATAAAAAATTTTACTTCTCAATTTGCTTTTAAAGAAATTTCCGAATATTATGAAGAGGTTAATGGTTATGAATACTTTGATAATTACAGCGGTTTATCATTGTATATAGAATCTCCTTTTGATAGAAATTCAAATTATAATGATGAAATTGATATAAAAATATCTATTCAAGGCACAAACGAAAATAATAAACATTTATTTGACAGATTCATGTATGGAAGTATTTTAATTTTGGAGAATTTGATTAAATAATTAATAGTAAAATAATAATATTTTTTATACCATAGATTATATAGGAATAAAATATGCCAAATAATTTTGCATATTAACTGTGATGTATTTAAATTTGTTGGTATAAATTGAATTAAAAAAATATATTTGTATATAAGTAAACATAATAACATTATAATAAATAATCCGGCATCTAATTATAGCGCCAACGAGCCTAGACGTCGAGTATTAACTCGGAGCTTTTTATCTAGGCGAGTCTAGCAATAATAAAGAGAATAACAATAAATAAGCGAGCCGCAGCAGATGATAGCTTTACTGCCATCTAATTATAGCGCCAACGAGCCTAGACGCCGAGTATCAACTCGGAGCTTTTTGTCTAGGCGAGTCTAGCAATAATAAAGAGAATAACAATAAACAAGCGAGCCGCAGCAGATGATAGCTTTAGCTGACATCTAATTATAGCGAAGGCAAGAATAACAATAATAGAAAGATTTTTTTTATAAATCTATTGTGTAAAAAGACGATTAACTGTAATATTACTAAATCAAAATAAAAAATAAAGTTGGTTATAAATGAATAATATTGAAATGAATGATAAACCTAGAGAAGAATGCGGAGTTTTCGGTATTTACTCTAAAGATATAAAGAAAGATATATTAAAAACATTAAATTATGCACTTTATGCTCTTCAGCATAGAGGACAGGAAAGTGCGGGAATTACAATATCAAATTACAAACATTTATTTACTTATAAGGCTATGGGGCTTGTATCAGATTTGTTCTCAAGCAATATTCCAAAAGATACGGAAGGAAATATTGCTATAGGGCATGTAAGATATTCTACCACAGGTGCAAGCAGAATAGAAAATGCTCAGCCTCTTGAAAATTTATTTAGACTTGGACAAATCGCTATAGCTCATAATGGTAATTTAACTAATGCTGAAGAATTAAGAAATGAACTTGAAGAGGGCGGAGCAACTTTTAATGCTACTTCCGATACAGAAGTTATCATAAAGCTTATAGCAAGAAAAACAGTTAATAATTTTATAGAAGGCATAAAAGAAAGCGTTAATATAATAAAAGGTGCTTTTGCTCTTGTTATAGTAGTTGATGGCAAACTTATAGGTATAAGAGACCCTTATGGTATAAGACCTTTATGTTTAGGAACTAACTCCAATGGCGATTATTTTTTAGCTTCTGAATCATGTGCTTTAGATGCTGTCGGATCTAAATTTGTACGCGATATTGAAGCAGGTGAAATGGTTATAATAGATGATAATGGAGTACAGTCGTTTAAATATTGTAATAAAGAAGTAAAACATTATCCTTGTGCTTTTGAGCATATATATTTTGCACGTCCTGAGAGTAATATAGACGGTATTAATGTTTATAATGTTAGATTTCAAACAGGTGTATTATTGGCTAAAAAGAATACAGTTGATGCAGATATTGTTATTGGTGTTCAGGACTCTGGAACTATAGCGGCATTAGGATTTGCTAAAGAAAGCGGTATTCCTTACAGTATAGGATTAGTAAAAAATAGATATATAGGCAGAACATTTATTATGCCTGAGCAGTCCACTAGAGAAGAAACTGTTAAATTGAAATTTAATCCTTTGAAACATTTGATAGATGGAAAAAGAGTTATACTTATAGACGATTCATTGGTTAGAGGTACTACAAGTAAAATTTTAATTGATATTGTAAGACGTGCAGGTGCTAAAGAGGTGCATTTTAAATCCGCATCTCCTGTTATAAAAAGCCCTTGTTATTACGGTGTTGATATATCTTCTAAAAAAGAGCTTATAGGTGCAAAACTTTCTGTGGAAGAGATTAGAAAAGAAATTAATGCTGACACTTTGCAGTATTTAACTATAGAAGACATGCTTGAAGTTTTAGGCAGTCATAATTATTGTATAGGATGCTTTAGCGGAGAATATCCTACAGAAATACCTCATAAAGTATCTTCAGATAAAAATTGTTAACATAATTATAATTAATATTCTTCATTATGAAAAATTCTAATTGACTTTTATTAGTAATAAATTTATCATATTATTAAAAGCTATTAATTTAGAAGGAATTGCTATGAAAATATGTATTAGTGAAGAAGAATTGGTTGATAGTTTAATATCTGATGATGATGTTATTTATGTAGATAGTAAACTTGGAAGCAAGGTTTCTAATATAAAAAATACAGGCAAAATTGCTTGGGGAGTTCTAATAGGCGGTGTATTAGTAGCTGTTACTGCTATAATATCATCCAAAAAATTAGGAAAGGATAAAGCTTTAATTGCTTCTTCTATAGCTACTATTCCTTCTGCAGGTATTGCTATAGTTTATATAGGTCTTCCTTCTACTGTTTCATTAATACAGATTCTCATGCATGGTTATAAGAAAAACGGCGGTATTAATGGTGCTAAGGATTTAGTATTAAAATTAAGAAACAAATACTACATATCTGAGAAAGACAGAGAAAAACTCACTTTGAAGAAAATAGCCGGCGAGAAAGTGAAAGAAGTTAAAATAACAGAAATTAAAAAATCAGAAAATAAATAAAATTATTTCTTAGTTTTCAATAGTATAATATAAAACATATATTACATATTTTAATATTGTGTATATTGAATGATTAAATTTATAAAAATATTAACTTTAATCTATACTAGTTAAAAATTCATTAAAATAAATTTTGTATATATATTTTACTAAAGAAAATTCTTTTCAATCAATAATATAAAATACTTGGTTATTATTAGGCTTTATATAAAAATTAAAATATATTTATAATCGTTTATGATGAAAATCAAATAATAAAACTAAAAAATAGTAATAATTAGCTATCAATATAGTTATTTCATCTTATTTATTTTATTTAAATATTATTTAAAATATTAAATAAATTTGAGGAGAAATAAATATATGATAAATACAGAAGCATCTAAATTTATTGATAATAAAACTAAAAAAATAGGAGAGGTTTATTCGGCAGCATCTCATAGTGCTGGTGCTTTGCTTGCAATAGCAGGACTTGTACTCATGCTTATAAAAGTTAAAGGAAATCCAATTCCTGTTATAATATATGGTATTGGTATAATATTTTTATATACATTCAGTTCTTTATATCATTTTTTTCCAGACGGAAGAGTAAAAGCATTGTTTAGAAAATTTGATCATATAGGCATATATGTGTTTATTTCTGCTACATATACTCCTCTTTGCATATTTTCTCTTCCAAAAAATATAGGTTTATTAATTTTATCTGTTATATGGGGATGTGCTTTAATAGGAATTTTATCGAATACAGTTTTTAAATATAAAAATATTTATTTAAGGCTGTTCTTATATATTTTAATGGGATGGATAATAATATTTGCTTTTAAACCTCTTTTAAATTCTTTTTATATAGTACATTTAAATTGGCTTATATTAGGCGGTGTATTTTATACTATAGGTGCTTTTTTATATGCATTTGGAAAAAGATTTAATGATAAAGCTAAACAATTTACGCATGACATATTCCATATATTTGTATTAGCTGGGTCTTTTGCTCATTATTGGTTTTTGTATAGTTATGTTATATAAAATTTTTTAATTTATTTACATACCCCGCCCTTTAAAATTTTATGTATTTATTGTTAATGCTGATTTTTATTATATTTTTTATCAGAATAGAGACAGCACACCCGCACAAGCTGTTTTTAATAATGAAATGTATTTAATTATTTTAATATATTGTATATTTCATTTAGCTTTACAATATTTTGTTTATTTTCTATTTCGTAAACATCAGTTTCTATTAGTAAAGTTTTAAGATAAGGAATTTTTATAATATCAGTGTCTCTGTCTCCTATCATAAAAGAATTAAATAAATCTATATTGTATTTTTTTGATGCAAGCAAATGCATAGCAGCTTCTGGTTTTCTTAATACAGATAATATATTGTAAGGTTCAACATTCCCTTTTATATGATACGGACAATAATAAAAATCATCTATAATAGCATCGTATTTTTTATACTCTTCATATATATAGTTATGAACTTTATTAACATCCTCATTGCTGTAATAATTATAGGATACGCCTGCTTGATTAGTAGTCACTATTGTAATGTAGCCTTGTTTGTTAGCATATTTTACTATATCTATGAATTCTTTTTTTATTTTTACTCTGTCTACTGTTCCAATATATCCGACATCCTCCATCAATATTCCGTCTCTGTCAAGAAATAATGCTTTATTAACTTTTTTACTTTCATCTGCAAAATATGCCGGTATTCCGTATAATGTATTTTCTTTGAATGCTTTGTCTATTAATTCATTTATATATTCTGCATTTTTTATTATATCATCTTTAGCATACAATTTATTGTTATGTATTATTAAATTATTATTGAATGAATATCCGGATAAAATATTGGTTATATCATCTTTTATTATTTTGTAGTCTTTATCTATTGTGTATAATTTATTTTTTATTTTTGAATCCGTATCAAAATCAAGTGCTATTATAACAGCATTATTTTCAATTGTTTTTGAGAAGTTTAAAAAGCAGTTCTCTATATCTTTATTCATAATATTGGCTTCCTAAAATAATTATTTAAGTTTAATACAAAATAAAATTTTTATCAATTAATAAATATAATATTATTAATAATTGATTTTTTTATTTTCTGATATATATTATTAGCTAAATTATTGAGAGAGTTTCAATGGATAAAACAGATAAAATAAATAAATATATAAACATATTAAAATATTTATTAATTAATGTTGTGTCAACTATTCCAATATGTATTTATATAATTACATTGAATAATATAGATAGAAGCTATATATTCCCAATATTTTTAAATATTCATATATTTGTTAGTTTTTATTTATTTTGTTTTTCAGTGATTTTTCATATAAATAATTTTGATAAGAAAGTTATATTGATGACTTTTTTATCATTTTTGCTTGTAAGTCTTATAGCAGTTTTTTCAAATATTTATTTTAATTATGTATATATGCCTCCAACTAATACTCCGGATTTTCAGATATTATTAAATAGGGCTATATTTTTCAATATTATATTTTTTATAATTTTAATGCTTTCTTATAATTCTTTTAATGCAGTAAATACTGATAAAATTTCAGATTTTTTTACAGTATTTGGAGATACTTTTTTATGGTTTTTAATAATTAATACAGCAAGCAGCACTATTCTTTCTATATTAATTTATGCATTCCTTATAGTAGGTTTTTCTATAGTAGCATTATTTTCAGCTAGTACAGAAATCGGATTTTTAATAGCAAAATTTGTTATATGTGCATTTATATTCATATATGGTTTTATTCCATTTTTATCATACTATATATATATCAAGACAAAATCTGTTATATCAATATATGTTTCCAGAGCTTTATTAGTATTTAATTTATTTGCTATGTTTATAATGATGTTTTTTTTCTTTCCTTATGAATCAAGACCATATAATAATAGAATAGTATATATGATATATAATATACTTTTATCTTTTATTATTATGGGTTTAATGTTCACTAGAATGGATAAAAAATCAAATATTTTTATAAAAGCGATGTATTTGATAACTCCTATTTTTTCAGCAATATTTGCTTTATTAACAATAACAGCTTCTATATATAGAATAGCGAATTTCGGCATTACTCCGAATAAATTGGTATTGATTATTTTAAATATAATTTTTCTTATTCATTTAATTTTTATTTCTATTAATAGCATTATTTCTTTTATGAATTCTTTTAGAAATAGGTTAGATAATAGTACATTAAATATTGTTATCAGCAATAAGCCTTTATTATTTATTTATGTTTATTTATTATTTTCTTTGTTTGTATGTTTTGTTATTCCTATTATCTATATTAATTAATAGATTTAGTTTTTTCTATTCTAAATTAGAATTGTTATTATAACTATAGTAAAAAATATTAGGATATATAAGATGAACAATAAAAAGAAAGCGGTTTTAATAGTTGTTGACAGCTGTGGAGTAGGTGCTTTACCTGATGCGGCATTATTTGGAGATGAGGGTGTTAATACTTTAGGACATTTGGCGGAATTTAATAAAGGCATATCGCTTCCTAACATGGAGAGAATAGGATTAGGAAATATAATAGATATAGAAGGTGTTTCTAAAAATAATAATGCTATAGGTTATTACGGCAAGGCTATGGAAACATCAAAAGCTAAAGACACAACTACTGGACATTGGGAGATAGCGGGTCTTGTATCTGAAAAGCCTTTTAATACGTATCCAAACGGCTTTCCAGAAACTACGATAAAAGCTATTGAAAAAATGTCTGGAAGAAAAGTTGTATGCAATAAGCCTTATTCAGGTACAGAAGTTATAGACGATTATGTGGATGAACAATTAAAAAACGGTTCTCTTATAGTTTATACTTCTGCTGATTCTGTACTTCAAATAGCAGCACATGAGGAGATTATACCAATAGATGAGCTTTATGAAATATGCAGAAAATCCCTTGAAATATGCAATGAATTTTCTCCAGTAGCCAGAGTTATAGCACGTCCTTATATAGGAACTAAAGGAAATTATAAGAGAACAGAAAGAAGACATGATTATTCTGTTCCTCCAAGCGGCGAGACAATGCTTGATAGAATAAAAAATAAAAATCTTCCTGTTATAGGCATAGGAAAAACAAGCGATATATTTGCAGGTGTCGGTATTACAGAGAACAGACAAACTAATAAAAATAATCTTGATGGTATAGAAAAAACTATCAAAGCTATTAAAGAAGTTGATGAAGGCTTAATATTTACCAACCTTGTTGATTTCGATATGCTTTACGGACATAGAAGAGATCCTAAAGGATATAAAAATGCTTTGGAAGAGTTTGACAAGTATATACCAGATATGATTGATAATTTAAATGATAATGACTTGCTTATTATAACAGCAGATCATGGATGCGATCCTACATATAAAGGAAGCGATCATACAAGAGAGTACATACCTATACTTGCTTACGGAAAAAAATTAAAAAGTAATGTTAATATAGGGATAAAAGATTCTTTTGTATCTATTGCTGCTTCTATAGAAAAGCATTTATTCGGTGAAACAAAATTAGAGGGCTGTTTTTTATGAAATAATGATTATAAAATATTTTAATCGAATAATTTTTATTAACAGTAATATAGAATGCATTTCATCTTTTAAACCATATTCCTATATAGTTGACTATTTTTTATTATTGTGATATAATTAAGTGCATTTTTAGGTCATAAAAATATGAAAAACAAAACAAAACAAAACAAAACAAAACAAAACAAAACAAAACAAAACAAAACAAAACAACTTTATTCTTTAAAAAAATATATATATATATATATAATTATAGTTTTCATTTTAGTATTATCAATTTTTTCAATATTAGGAGGTATTTCTAGACAAGGTTATATTACAAATTTTGTAATAGATAGATATAATACTTTTAATATTAATGATACCAATGATTATGAGAAATTAAAATATTTTACAGATGAAAATTTTCAAGAATATCTATACACTAATGAAGTTTTAACAAATCATTATTATAATTGTAGGATTTTATATTATGATAAAATATTCAAAAATAATGATATATATGATGTTTTTATAATTCCAGATGAAAGTATGTCAAATAATTTGATATTTAAAAATGGTTCTCCATTTGGTTCAATTATTACTGATAAATTATATTCTTATAATGATAAATTAGAATCTATTTCATATAAATTAAAAGTAAAAACAGAATTTTTTATATATTTTTTAATATCTGTAATATTAATTCCTTTAATATTTTATAAAAAAACTAGAGTATATACTATATTAATAACATTAAATTATGTGTTATATTTAATGTTATTAGAGAATATTTTACCAAGATTTTTTGTATTAAAATTGCCAATTCATTATCTTGATATAATATTATCAAGTATTTTTTTAATAATTGCATATATATTGTCAAACCAAAAAATACTACCAACTATATTATTTTTCATTGTGAATACAATGTCTTTTTTTGTAATAGAACCAATAGCTTTAAATTATATAAAAACTTTTATATTTTTTAATGATATTCCTATTTTATACCATTCATTGATAGCTGTAATATCAGATATTAGATTAAAGACAATTATTATATTATTAACTGTAGTATATTTTTTATTGATATTATATTTGATTATATTTTTTATTTATAATTTGATAAAAATGAATAGATATAAATCAATTTTTTTATCTATTTTAATAATTATACTTGTATTTGTTGTTTTTTTTAGACCTGTAGAAATAATTACATGGGATATTGATTTTTATAGACAGATAGAAAGATATGGTATTATAAATACCATTAGTTATAAAATAAGCTATGATAAAATAAATAATGAAATACCAAGTAAAAAAGAAGTTGAAAATGCCATAATGTTGTTAAAAGATTTAGAAAGCAATAGAGATATCTCTGCACTTATTTTAAATGGTAGTCAATTTGAAAATAGAGATGTATTTTTGGTTTTTTTAGAATCTTTTTATGATTATTCGCATTTTGTAGAATTATTTGATGAGGATCCGTTTGGAATTGAATATAGACAGTGGGCTAGCAATTCACATAAAATTCCTCCTAGTATAACATCTGGAAGTTTTTATGCAAGACTTTCAGGATTAACAGCTTCGAGTCCATTATATCCTAAATCTCAAATTTCTAAAATTGAAAATAGTTTGCCAGATTTACTTGTTCAAAATGGTTATTACACAATTAGTTTAGAAGAATCTATTAGTACATATAATTTAAATTCATTTTTCCCTATGTTAGGATTTAATGAAGAAGTATTTGCATTATATACTGGTAATTTAAATTTATATATTAGTACAAATATGAATAATTTACAAAAACCATTATTTGCTAGCTGTTTTACTCTTTTAGGACATGACGGTATGTCTCCTAAAGATGAGGATAAGTATATATTAGGGTATTTGGAAAAAAATAAGCGTTTTATTGATTTATTTGATGCTAATGATAAGGATATTCTAATACAAACTTTTAAAGATTGTATTAGTTTGTCAAGAGAGGTTATTAAGATAAGAGATACAATATTAAAATTTTCTCCAAATGCATTGATTATTTTTAAAAATGATCATATGTTTCCAAATTTAATTGAAATGATAAGAAGATCTAAGATTGACGAAAAGATAAAATCTAGTTTTTTGGAAGATCAAACACCTACACCTATACTTATATGGAACGGTACAAATGGTTCATATAAGGCACCAATAAATTTTGTACCTGAAAATATACCACTTTTTATAGCTTTAAATTCTGGGGTTACAAATTATAATAGTAGTATGATATCTTTGCTATATAAGGATGAAATGAATGGAAGTATAAGTACATACCATAAATTTTATAATATTACTAATGATAGATATCTGTTGATAGATAGTATAGATACAAATTCTAATTTATATAAATATGAAAATGCTAGAAAAATTTTGTCTCAAGATATTTTTTTGGGTAAAAGATATTATTATGATTTGATAAAATCTGAGTGATAAATTTATATATATTGAATTATAATTTTATCATGATAATATTGATAACTATAAATTATTATTTATTGATTCTTTTATTTCATTATAAAGTCTTATTAATTCATTTGCATACTTTTCTTTTACAGTGAAATTTTTAAATCCTTCTGCAGTTTCCACCCTTATATCAGTCAAGAAAGGAAGTTTTTTTATTTCATTTTCTGCCTGTATGCTGTAGCTTCTGTCCACATAAGAAGTATCCATAAAATATATAGATGTTCCGTATATTACTTCAACATCAGTTTTTGGCATTAAAGATGTATAATATAAATTTATATATGAATTGTCATTGAACTTCAATACTATTTTGCTGTTTTCTGCAATATTAAATGCATCGTCGCTTATATATTGGGCTTCCAAAACTATACTATTAGTACCGCTTATATTTTTGAGTCTGAATTTTAAAGTTGATGACCAATAATTAATAGAAATATAATCAGTTTGATAGAATTTAGTTCCATAAAAAGAATCTTCTATTAAGTGAACTTTGGCAGCACATGATGACAATGTTATACTCAATATAATTAGTGAAAATAGTATAAATATTTTTTTTAATATTATCTTCATATTTTGTATACCCCATATTAACTTCTTAATAAATATTTTATATAATTTCTAAATTATTTATTTGAGGGAAATATTTTAGCGATAAATTTATAATACTTATCTTCTGGATATGGATTATCTGGTATGCTAATAATTAGGTAGGCATTTTTTAATAAATAATCATTTTTATCAAAATATTCTTGGTCTGTAACAGAAAAATTTGTATATTTTCTAGAATTAAATAAAAAATTAGCTTTAGTTTTATTATAACTGTTAGTATATATTAATAATTTAGAAACTTTTATTATGATTAATGAATATACATTATTGATTTTTTTTAATTCATGTTCAGTTATATATTCCATATTATTAAAAAATATATGATCACTATTAAAATTTTGTTTTGATTCTAATATTCTGCAAATATTGTTATAGTCATTTTTTATTATTTGTACATTATTTTTAAAATCAACAATAATGTTTTCTGGTTGGTTTTTTATTGGATATGGTTCATATTTTTCTATATACAATATATCTCCTATATTAATATAATTACCATTTTTGTCTAATAATTCATAATTTGAAATATCGAATTTTTCAT
>NZ_CALXRN010000110.1 GCF_944390595.1 uncultured Brachyspira sp.
AGAATCATTATCATTAACACCTGACATAAAAATTTCCTAATATAAATTTATTGAAATCATTATAATATAAAAAAAATTTAATACTATAATAATTAGTAAAAAATATATTTCTAAACGTGCATTGGTTTAGAAAAAACAAAAGAACTGCATTTTTTACACAGAATATAAATATTATTTTAGTTTTTATATATTACGAATATATGAAGCTAAACACTTGTACTTTTTGCTACGGGAAAAAGTTGAATAAAATAAAATCTTACATAATAAAATATGGTTGTTTAACTATATACTAAAAATTTTTAAGTTTGTAATTTGTTCTATTTTTTCGGGGAATAGTCCCCGTACACCTACTTCTTTTGCCGACGCTCTGCGTACCGTAGGCAAGGCATCTACTCGGTGGTGACCCATACGAAGTATGCCTACGGCAGGCGAGAAGCAAAAAGACTGCAATTTTATATATTAAAGTTATAATTCATGTAGTATATAATACATTATCTTTCATAATTAAAATATAAATTTTATAAAAAATTGTCTATATTGAAAATTTTAGGTTTATATGTATTATAAAAAACAATACTAATAATTACATATTTTTCTAGGGAATAGATTATGCATAAATATAAACCTCAAACCAAAGAAGAATTAATCAAATTAGTACAAAATGAAAATATTTATTTGGGCGATATTGATACGAGTTTAATAATAAACATGAGCGAATTGTTTAAAGAAAGTAAAAGACTAGATTTTTCAGGTATAGAAACTTGGGACACTTCTAATGTTATAGATATGCATGATATGTTTTTTAATTGCAGAAAATTTAATAGCGACATATCAAAATGGAATGTATATAATATTGAAAATATGGCTTGTATGTTTTTTGGTAATGAAGAATTTAATCAGTATATAGGTGATTGGAATGTATCTAATGTCAAAGATATGAACAGTATTTTTTTTGATTGTAAAAAATTTAATCAGCCATTGAATAACTGGAATGTATATAATGTAATAGATATGAGTTTTATGTTTTATGGAGCATCGTCATTTAATCAAGCATTAGATAATTGGAATGTATGTAATGTTAAAAACATGTATGGAATGTTTAGCGGATGTAAAAACTTTAATCAGAATTTAAATACTTGGAATGTATATAATGTTGAAAATATGAGCTGCATGTTTTTTGAAGCAGAAAATTTTAATCAGCCATTGAATAACTGGGATGTAAGTAATGTCAATAAAATGTATAGTATGTTTGGAATGTGCAAGAATTTTAATCAGAGTTTGAATGATTGGAATGTTTCTAACGTTACGGATATGAACAGCATGTTCAAAGGTGCAGAAAGTTTTAATCAGCCATTAAATAATTGGAATACTTCTAATGTTGAAAATATGCACTCTATGTTTGAAAAGGCGTATAGATTTAATTCTGATATAAATGATTGGAATGTACATAATGTCAAAGATATGAGTAATATGTTTTGTAAATGTAAAAGTTTTAATAAGTCATTAGATAAATGGAATACTTCAAATGTTGAGAATATGAGGTGTATGTTTTTTGAAGCAGAAAATTTTAATCAGTCTATTAATAATTGGAATGTAAGCAAAACAGAAAAAATGACTACTATGTTTGAGAATGCTTATAATTTTAATCAGCCTCTTGATAAATGGGATACTTCTAATGTTTTATATATGAATCGTATGTTTTTTAATTGTAAGAAGTTTAATCAGACCATTAATAATTGGAATGTTGCTAATGTAAAAAATATGAATAGCATTTTTTCAGGATGTGAAAGTTTTAATCAATCAATAGAAAATTGGAAAATTAACAAAACTTGTATTATTGATAATATTTTTAAAGATGCTATTTCTTTTAAAAATGTTAAATCAATACTTAATATTTATTTTATTGCCAAAGGAAATCATAAGAAAAAACTTTTAAATATGCTTGAAAATTGTGATATAAAAGAAGTATATAAAGAAGTTATTAAATATTCCAAATTAAAAGATTTTATCAATAAATTAGAAAATGTTTATTATACTGAATTAAAAGAACTAATTGATAGTAAAGAAGAAATTATAAAAAAATACAAACAAAATCCTAAAAAGATATAGTTTAATATTAAATTGCTTTAATTTGATGAGGATAAACTATGACGCTGAAAAATACAGAAAATAAGAAATATACAGTAAAATACAAATATGCTTTACTTGACCTTTTAGAAGATGAAAGCATAAATCTTTATGATATAGATACAAGCAGCATGATTGACATGTCTTACTTATTTCAAAATAGTAAAAGGAAAAATTTTGACGGTATTGAAACTTGGGATGTATCAAATGTTACTGACATGAAATATATGTTTAATAATGCTGAATATTTTAATAAAGATTTAACTTCTTGGAATATAAGAAAATTAATTGAGTTTGAAGAAATATTTGAAAATGCAAATTCTTTCAATCATATAAAAACTATTTTAATGTTTTACAATGCATGCAAAAATAAAAAATACAAAAAGAAACTTCAAACTATGCTTGAATGCCTTGACATAAAAGAAGTTTATAAAGAATTAAATTCTGATAAGATTAATTACAAAAAGAATAAAGAATTCATAAAAAAACTTGAAAATACCTATTATGATGAATTAAAGGAATTAATTAAATAAATTAGTACAATACGAAATGTTTATTTAAGCAATATTGATTACAGATTGAAATATATATTGAAAATAGTAAAAGAATCAATTTTTATTATAAATATATTTGGAATGTCAATTTCAATTCAAATATAAAGTTCATGTTAAAACATTTTTTTATATAAAACTTGAAAATATGAAAAAATTCCTTATTAGTATGATAATAAAAAAATAATTTCATATTTACAACATCAAAAATTTATATATATTCTTCTAGTACAATAAAAACATATATTAATATAATTTACATTTTTATAAATTAAATATAATATAACAAACAGTCAAATAAAGTACTAATATTATAGAATTAAAAAACATGGAGAATTTATGAAAAGATATTTAACAATTAAAAACTTTAGAAATATTAATCCTATAGCAATTGATGAAAATATAGTTAATAAAAAAGAAAATGAGCTTAAATACGGCAGATTATATCTTAATAGCAATATGCAAGAAGGAGCATTAATAAGTATTATAGGAGCTAATGGAATAGGTAAAAGTAATGTACTATCTGCAATTGAAAAAACATTTATTGGAAATATTGATAATAAAAAGGATAATCCTAAAATAGATGGTTTTATAAATTGCAAACCAGAATTAAATGTATTTATCGAATCAGAAAATGGAATTATATATAAAGGAGAGTCAGAAGATAATAATATTGTATGGGATATTTCAGAAACCAATAATATAATAAATATACTTATAAATAAAGGTTATATATACAAAATATTAGATAATATTTTTAATTTTAGAAACAGCAATGATAATTATTATAATCAGCTATTTTATATTTATGAAAATAATTATAAAATTGATAATGATATAGAATATGATTCATGTAATAATGAAATTAAAGAAAATAATAATGAAAAAGAAAATACATACTATAATAATATACTAAACTACGCTGTATCTAAAATCACAAATATAATTAATGAAAAAACAGAACGCAAAAATATATATAAATTAAAATTATTAACAAGTATTATAGATTCAAAATCTTATAAAATAGATAAAGACTCTAAATATTATGATTTAAATTTAAATGAAAATGAAATTAATGATAACAGTTTAAAATATTTATCCAGTATATTAGCTAAAATAGATTGTTTAGCAGATACTAAAATATATGTTCATAGAGAAAATATAAAATCTGATGAGCTTATAATACCATGCTATTCTAAAAAGGGAATTTCTTCACCAAACAATCGTAAAGATAATAATAATTTTAACTTTATTCGAGAATCCAATTTTTTATATTCATTATTCAAATCAACTGATAATATGGAATTTTATGAATATTTGATAAACATATATAAAAATGTATCATTAGATGTAGCTTTTATAAAACAAATAGAAAAAGAAATAAACAAACTTTTTGAAAATACCATATCAAAAAAATTTAATAAATTATACAAATCAAATAATGAGTATATTTTTAAGATATCATTAGAAGAAAGCTTTATAAAAATATATTTTGAAACTAAAAACGGGCTTACAAATTTGGAAAATGAATCTGACGGATTTAATTGGTTTTTTAGTTTATTTTTTAATACAATAACCTCTAATGAATTGAAAAAAGGAGATATAATTATAATTGATGAACCAGAACAGCATTTATCAGTACCTTTAATAAGAGAACTTAGAGAGTTTTTGAAACAGTTTGCAAAAGATAATGGAATTACTATAATAACATCTATTCAAATTCCATATTTTGCTGATATAAATTATCTAGATGAATTAAAAATAGTAGAAGTAAAACAAGATGGTATAGGAATAAAAATAGAAAATGATTTCTCAGCAACCTATGGTAAAGCTGATACATTGGAAAAAATTGTCAATGCATTCGGAGTAAAACATATAGACATTACAAAAAACATGAGGATAATATATGTAGAGGGAATAACAGATTATAATTATCTAACAGCTTTTAAAATATTAATGGAACATATAGAAAGTAAAGAAACAAATATTGCTTTTATGCCTATTAACGGTGTTGGAAGAGAAAATGATGAAGGTAAAAAAAAATATAATAATAGAATCTTTATGCAAATTATCTGCAAATCCTATTTTACTAATTGACGGGGATAAATCGGCTAATCAATTTAATGAATTGGCTGAAGGTACAAATTTGAAAATCACTCAGCTTACAGATATAAATCCCAATTTTATTACTATAGAAGATTTATTTTCTGAAAAAGATAAAGAAACTTATAAAATAGACAGTAAAAATAAAGATGCTCTGTATTCAAGTTTATTTAAAAATAATATAGTAGAATATTATGAAAAAGGTTTAATATCTGAGGCAACTATTGATAACTTCTTTAAAGTTATACGAGAAATAAAATAATATTTATAAAAGAAAAGGGACTATAAAAAATAGTCCCTTTTTATTTTATGCAAAAAATTCTTTTTATTTTTCTACTTCTTTTTTGTATTTAATTAAACCTTGTTTCAAAATTTCCATAGCTCTCTTCAAATCTTTAGCATCTAATGCATAACACATTCTGATTTCATCTTTACCAAGACCTTCAGTTGCATAGAAGCCTTCACCTGGAGCAAACATAACTGTTTCATTGTCAATATTAAAATCTTTAAGAAGCCAAATAGCAAAATCCTCAGCATTTTTTACAGGAAGTTTAGCAAGCACATAGAAAGCACCTTCAGGCTCTTTCATTACTACTCCATCCATTTTTGTAAGCTCTTCAAATAATATTTTTCTTCTGTTGTCATATTCTTTTCTAGTAGCTTCAAAATAGTTATCAGGTAAATCATATAAAGCAGCCGCACCAACCATTTCCAATGTAGGAGCTGATAATCTAGCCTGACATTCTCTAAATACAGCACTCATAAATGGTTTGTTTTTACTTATTATACATCCTATTCTAGCACCGCATGCAGAGAATCTTTTTGATATAGAGTCTATTATAACAACGTTTTCCTGCAAATCTTTGTAAGTACCGAAACTAATTGCCTTTCTATCTCCATATACAAATTCTCTGTACACTTCATCGCTTATGATGAACATATCATGCTTTTTAGCAAGATAAGCAATATCATCAAGTTCTTGTTTAGTAGAAACAACACCAGTAGGGTTTGAAGGATTAGAAAACATATATGCTTTTGTTTTTGGAGTAATATGTTTTTCTATCTCATCACGGCTAGGAAGATGGAAACCGTTTTCAGCATAAGTTCTAACAGGATTGCGTTTAATATCTAATACATCGTAAAAACTGTTATAATTAGCATAATAAGGTTCTGCTACTAATATTTCATCACCTTCATCAAAAATAGCAAGCAAACTAAATAATAAAGCTTCACTGCCGCCATTAGTTATAGTGATTTCCTCCTCTTCATAATGAATACCCAACTTATCATAATATCCTTGAATCTTATTGATAAGCGGTTTAATACCTCTTGAGTGTTCATATTGAAGAGTTTTACCTTTGTATTTAGAAATAGCCTCTAAAAATACACTTGGTGTTTCAATATCAGGCTGCCCTATATTAAGATGATAAATTTTTATACCTCTTTTTACTGCATCTTCAGCATAAGGGTTTAACTTTCTTACAGGCGAAGTTTTTAACCTCTGAATTCTTTTGGATATTTCCATAATGCTTCTCCAATACAATTAATAATGATTCAAAGAAATAGAATATACCAAACTTCAAAATTGTCAATGTCAAAGAATAAAAAATTACATTTTAGAGCAGCCCTATTATAAATATTATTTTTCTACCTCTTTATACTTAATTAAGGCCTCTCTAAGTATATTCATTGCTTTTTTTAGATCATTTGTATCTAAAGCATAAGAAATTCTAACCTCATCCTTACCTAATCCAGGAGTTGCATAAAATCCCTCAGCAGGAGCAAACATAACAGTTTCCCCATTTACATTAAAATCTTTTAAAAGCCATATAATAAAATCTTCAGCATTTTTTACAGGAAGTTTTGCAAGTACATAAAAAGCTCCCTCAGGTTCTCTGGCTACAACACCTTCCATTTTATTAAGTTCTTCAAATATTATTTTTCTTCTGTAATCATACTCTTTCAAGGCATCATCAAAATAGTTATCCGGAAGTTCATACAATGCAACAGCTCCAAGCATATCTAATGTAGGAAGAGATAATCTTGCCTGACATTCTCTAAATACAGCTGTCATTAACTTTTTATTCTTACTTATAAGACATCCAACTCTGGCACCGCATGCAGAAAATCTTTTTGATATAGAATCTATTATAATAACATGCTCTTCTAAATCTTTATAAGTACCGAAACTTATTGCCTTTCTATCTCCATAAACAAATTCTCTATAAACTTCATCGCTTATGATAAATAAATCATATTTTTTAGCCAAATATGCTATATCATCCAACTCTCTTTTAGTGTATACAACACCAGTAGGATTTGAAGGATTTGCAAGCATAAACGCTTTTGTTTTAGGAGTTATATGCTTCTCTATTTCTTCACGGCTAGGCAAATGAAATCCATCCTCAGCATAAGTTCTAACAGCATTGTATTTTATATCATATACATCATAAAAACTTTTATAATTAGCATATAACGGTTCAGAAACTAATATTTCATCGCCTTCATCAAATATAGCGAGCATTGCAAATGATATTGCCTCACTTCCTCCGCTAGTTATAACTATATCTTCTTTTTCATAATGTACGCCTAACTTATCATAATATTTTTGTATTTTATCAATAAGTAACGCTAACCCTCTTGAATGTTCATATCTAAGGGTTGTACCATTATATTTAGAAATTGCTTCAAAAAAAATTTTAGGAGTAGCTATATCAGGCTGTCCGATATTAAGATGATAAATCTTCACTCCTCTCTTTAACGCATCTTCAGCATAAGGGTTCAATTTTCTAACAGGCGAAACTTTCAATCTCTGAATTCTTTTAGATATATCCATAAAACTTCTCCATTAATTATTATATATAGTAATCTAACAAAGTAAGATACATTAAACTATAAAAATTGTCAATATATTTATCATTAATAATAATAAAACAAATAAAAAAAATTCAATAATATTACAAATTTAAAACATTATTATTCTAAAAATATCACAAATTATAATAATAAAACAAAATATAAAGTGAATTTCTTAATATGATATCTATTTTTTACATAAATACGTATATTAGTTTTAAATATATAATCAATAAAAGAATAATATAATTTATATATTGATAAAAGATGTTTTTTAATATAGAATTAATAAATAAAAATAAAAAATATTATTTATGTATATAAAACAAATTACTAAATTATTATTACTAGTATTATTTACTATTTTGTTATATTCACCTCTTTATCCTTTTGGAGGAAAGCCTATTAGAATAGAAGAAGTAAGACCTTATTATACAAGCTCTGAAACTGCTAAAATAGATATTTACATATATACTAATATAGGAAATAATACTAATTATAATTATTTATCTTTTGCTGTAGCTGATGCTATAGCAAATCAAATAGAGTATAATAAAACATTAAAATTACAATCAGAAACAAATTATGTGATTACCCCAAGAGATTTTGAAAGGGCATATGACTATAAAGTATTCCAATTTACTAACATAACATATAAAAGTCATCAGAATGGTACTAATATTACTATAGTAACAAATTATGAAAAAACATATTATACAAATTGGGGTGATGTACGAAGCAATGTAAGATTAATAACACCCGAAACAAAAGGATTTATATTAAAAGAAGATGAAATACTATTTGATTATAACGGCAGTAATGTAATATTAAAGAGTACAAATAACTTTATACAAAAAGTTGATATAGGAAAAACTTATTATGAATATTTCGGAGATGATATAAAAAAGTATGTATTTACAAGAAATGCTGATATAGCGATATTTGGTACAGTAGAGTACAAAAGACCAAATATAAGCATAAAAACATATATAGCCTATATAAGAGAAAGAAAAATTAATTCTTATTCAATTACCATACCGGAAGCCAAAATAGATGAACAAATACCAAATTATGCATTAGAAATAGCTAATAGAATAAGTTATTTAGATAAAACAGGAGTTATAGCCATAGATGTTACTCCCGAGGATGCATTTGTTTATGTTGATGATGTTTTCATAGGAAAAAGCGGACAAACCTTATATGTACCAGCATTAACCACAAACAGCCATAGATTTACAATACAAAAAGAAACATACGAAACAATAGATACAATGCTGGCATTTGAAAAACCCAATGAAAATATATTATTAAGCTTTAAATTAAAAGAACTTACAAATAGAGCCAGAGTTCAAATAAATATACCAGGTGAAGATGCAAGTTCTGTAGTTATAAACGGAGTAAAAGAAAAACCTACAAATACAATAGACAGATATTTCGGATTCGGCACATATTCCATAAAAATAACAAATACAAATTATATTGATTATTACGGAACATTTACTGTAAACAGCACTAATACCCTACTATTAACTCCTACTATGAAAAAGTTTAAAGAACCTACTCTGGCAGACAAAATATTCAAAAATTATGAAAGAAATACCAAAATATTCTTAGGCTTAACAATAGCAAGTGCTATATTTTCAGCCGGAACATACATATATGCCGGAGAAATACTAGATTCAACTATGGTAAAGTATTATGATCAATATAAAAACTCACCTACAAGACCTCCTATAGACTTGACGCATTATAATACAGCAATGAATGTATATATAGCTGGCATGGTTCTTACAGGAGCCTTTGCTTTAACTACAGGGATATATTATATGCTTTGGGTAAATGAATCAAACTTCGCTGTAGAAAAATTATCCTTAAATGCCGGGTATGGAGGAGCAAATTTAACATACTCATGGCAGTGGTAATCACACATATTATACATTTACAGTTATAATACAAAAAAATCCTATATATAAAACTTTTTTACAATAATATTTGACAAAACATTATTATTTACTATACTGCATATAATAATATATTATTGGAGTTATAATATGCTTAATATAATTTTTATAGGAGCTCCTGGTGTAGGAAAAGGAACTCAATCTGCTTTAATTGAAAAAGACTATTCAATAGCACATATTGCTACAGGCGATATGTTAAGAGAAAATATTGCTAATGGTACAGAATTAGGAAAAACTGCTAAATCATATATGGACAAGGGAGAATTAGTACCTGACAGCTTAGTTATTGATATGCTTACTGATAGAATAAAAAAAGATGACTGTAAAAATGGTTTTATGCTAGACGGATTCCCTAGAACTATGGAACAAGCAAAAGAATTATCAAAAATATTAGATAGTTTGAATTATAAAATCAATGCTGTTATAGATTTATATGCCTCAGAAAACATAATAATAGAGAGATTATTAAACAGAGGACGTGCTGATGATAATGAGGAGACTATAAGAAACAGATTAAAAGTATTTGAAAGCCAAAGCAAACCTGTATTAGAGTATTATAATGATAAAGTTAAAATTATAAAAATAGAAAGTGTAGGCACACCTGAAGAAGTTTATGCTAGAATAAAGAAAGAATTAGATACTGTAAAATAAATAAGTAAAAATCTAATAATATTTTGTAGGCTATGGGTATAATCTCATAGCCTTTTTAATATGATAAAGTTATATAAAAATATTATATAAAATTATTTTTATATATAATATTCCGATAATTATCAGTAGTAAAATAGTTTTGGATATAAATATGCCTGAAGAAAAAGATATTAATAATATTGAAAATAATGAGTCTTCACCTAAAAAGGCTATTAAAAAGAAAGTTCTAGTAAAAACTAAAAATAACGAAAATATAAAAGATTTAGATTTATCATCATATGGAGCAAGAAGACAGGCTAGAATATATGCTGTAATGTCATTATATTCTTATGAAATTAATGACAGAAAAGTTGATATAAATGATATTTTAAATTTTGATTATGATAAAAAAATACCCGAAAATATATTTGTATTTGCTAAAGATCTAGTAGAAGGTACTATAAAAAATTTAGAAAGAATAGATAATTTAATAGAAAAATATTCCAATAATTGGGATATAAAGAGAATACAATATGTAGACAAATCAATTATAAGAATGTCTATATATTCTTTAATATTTTTAAAAGACATACCAAAATCTGTAGTTATAGATGAGGCTGTTGAAATCGCTAAAATATTTAGTGATAAAGATTCTTATAAATTTGTTAATGGGATTTTAGATGGCATACAAGAAAATGACATACAATAAAAGAAAAGCAAAATATAAAAATATACAAACAATAGTTTTTATATTATGTATAGGTGCATTAGGATTTATAGCTATAATATCATTAAATGTAGCAATAATTCAGGGTAAAGTAAGAATGAACTCCCAAATAGTGGATGAATACACTCTTGCAAAAGAATATTATAAAAATAAAGATTATAATAAAGCTAAGTCAATTTTACAAAAAGAAATAAAAGATACAATAGATCCTAAAAAACAATATGATGCTAACATACTATTAGGAAAAATATATAATGAAACAGAAGATTATGATTCTGCAATAAAAGTATTTAATAAAATGACAAATTCATTATATTTAGATGAGCAATTAAAACATAATTTAGGAATATCATATTTAGAAAAAGAAATGTATGATGAAGCATTAAGGTCATTAGAAACATCATTATCAATAAACAGTAATTACATACCTAGCCTTCTTACTTTGGGACGTTTCTATATAGAAAGAGATTTGCCTCGTTTAGCTAAAGGATATTATGAGAGAGTATTATCATTAGAAGAAAATGATGAAGCTTTATTCTATGTAGGCTTAATAGCACTTAATGAAGGTTTTCAAAGTGTAGCTTATGATACATTAAGCAAATTAGTTAGAAGAAGTAAAAGCGAATATGCAGACAAAGCAGCAACTATACTTGGAGATATATATGTAATATCAGGAGATACAGACAGTGCTATAGAAATGTATTTAAAAAGTTTAGTTAATTCTGAAACAAAGCCGGATTCTGTAAGGAGACTTGTAAAAATATATGAACAAGTTGAAGATTATGACGGAATCAAAAAAGTATATGAACAAATATTGGATCAAAATCCAAATGATGTGGAAACTATACTTGCATTGGGTGAATTATACGAAAAAGAAAATGCATACGACAGAGCCGTAAAATATTATTTAAGATTAACTAAAATGAAAGATTATACAAATACTTATGAAGCTACAGGACTTCTTGCTAATGCTTATTATAAAGGAAGTATGCTTAAAGAATCTGAAGCAAATTATAAAAAAATAATAATGGCTGATAATAAAGATGACTTATATAAAACAGCATTAGAAAGACTTGGAGATATAACATACAGACAGAAAAATTTTATTCCTTCTCTAAAATACTATCAGGAAATATATAGAATAGAGACTAATAATGCAATATTTATGCCTAGACTTGGAGAGTTAGAATTGTATTATGGAAATTCTGACAGAGGAATAAAATTATTGAAACAATCTATTGAAGAAGATGTTGGTAATGCATTCCCTAGCAGAACACTTGCTATTTATTATGAAAGCATAGGAAACAATAATGAAGCTATAAATTATTATAATTATACTTTATCAAAATATCCTAAAGATAGAGAAAGTATATACAGAGGGGGAATGCTTTATTATAAAACAAAAGATTATGAAAAGGCAAAAGAATCTCTGCTAATAGCTGCTAATGATGAAAACAATACAACTTTAGTTAGAGAAAATGCTTGGATTACTCTAGCTACTATGATGGAAGAGATACGTTCATATAATGATGCTACAACATATTATAGGCAGCTTGTAGAAATGTCTCCTAGCGTAGAAAACTATATGCTTTACGGAGCATTCTCATATAGAAGACTGCAGTATAATGATGCAATATATGCTTATAATGAGGCTTTGAATGTGGCAACATCCAAAAGAGATTTATTTGATATAAATTTAGCTTTAGGAAAATGCTATTACAGAATGAATGAACTTGACAATGCTGAAGAAAGCTACAGAAATGCTTTAAGTTATAATGGAAGCGATTCTCAAGCTAAAGACGGTTTAAGACAAGTCTTAGCTAAAAAGGAACTTATGTACAACAATTAAGTTTCTTAGCCTAAATTTTAAGGGGCTTTATGCCCCCTTATTTTTTTAAAGGAACTTTATGTAAATGATAGAAATAGATAAAAAAGCTAAAAAAATATTATTCAATTATTTCTGGAAAAACGGATGGATTGATGACAAAAAAATATTTATAAATGATGATGATTTTTTATATGCCAAAGAAAAGGGATTAATGTTTGACTTCTTTGATGAAATAATTAATCATGATGATCTTATAAAAAATATCAAAAATTTAATAGATGAAATCGATTTTAATAATACAATAAAAGCATTTTATGCAGTTTATCAACTAGAGCATTGCATTTAAGAAGTTTCATATCAAGTTACTATTTAGCCAAAAAAATCCGCATTCATAGTTATTTAAATAATAATGAATATTGTAAGGAATGTTATAAATATTATGTTTTAGGAGATAATTTTAATTTAAAATACAGAAATGTATATAACTTTGAAAAATTTAAATGGGGAGGTGTAAGGCTTGAGTATTTGTCATATATTTATTTTGACTTATCTGAGTTTAAAAAATTGAATTTCGATGAATTAAATCCCACAAAAGAAGATATACAAATTTTTAATAGAATACTAAAACAAATAGATTCTTATAATATAAAAAATCATTCTGTAAATAAAATGGAAAAAACACTAAAAGATATATTTCCATCATCAAATATGAAAGAATCATACTGCTTGAAATATTATCATATTTAGACATTTTAGAAGCTAAAGAAGAAAGAGAATATAGAGATACAGAATTATCAGAGAAACTTATGAATTGGAGAGGCGGAGATTCTTATAATAAGATAAATGCCGTAAATATTTTTCAAGAATATATTACTATATAATAAAGACACAAAAAAACCACTCTAAAACAGAGTGGCTATTCAATGAACCGGTGACGGGTTTCGAACCCGCGAATGCAGGAATGAAAATCCTGTGTGTTAAACCTCTTCACCACACCGGCATGATATAATAGAAAACTAATTTCTATGTGAGCCAAGAAGGGTTCGAACCTTCGACAACCGCCTTAAAAGGGCGATGCTCTACCGACTGAGCTATTGGCCCGTATTTTTTATATCAATCAAATGTTTGTACATTATACACTATTAATTTATTTTGTCAAGTGCAATAATAAAAAAAATAACATTAAATTAATTATTAAAAATATTCCAAGGATTATAATTCGGCAAATCAGCCTCTACATAAATCATTTCATCTTTAGTAGGATGCGGAAATCTTAAACTTTTGGCAAATAAAGCTAAAGGAACATCATCTCTGTCATATTTTATATAATTTCCATATTTTCTATCCCCATATATAGCATGTCCGAAATTGGCAAGCTGTACTCTTATTTGATGAAATCTTCCCGTTTCTAATTCTATTTTAAGCAAACTTAAATTTTTTATTATATCCTCACCTACTACATTATATTTAAGTTTAGCTATTTTAGCATTTTTAGTATTTTCAAAAACTACTTGTGCTATATTTCCTAATTTATTCGTCTTTTTTATAAGATAATTTTCAAGTCTGCCCTCTTTATCTAAAAGTATACCTTTAACAACAGCATAATAAGTTTTTTCAAATTTTCTATCTCTTATAGCTTCGCTTAATCTTGAAGCAGCTTTAGAAGTCTTAGCAAACACCATAATACCAGAAACAGGTCTGTCTAATCTATGAACTAGTCCCAAAAATACATTACCCTGTTTATTATATTTTATCTTTATATAATCTTTAATATTTTCAAAAAAAGACACATCTCCTGTAATATCGCCTTGAGTAGGTATATTAGGTGGTTTTACAGCTACTATTAAATGATTATCCTCATAAATAGGATTAATATAATCAATTATATCTTTTTCTATATCCATATTATTAATCATTAATAATTTAATTCATAAGAAGACTTTATATAGTGCTTTACTGATTAGTATTAAGAAATTATAAAGGAATGTGCCGAGTCAGGGAATCGAACCCTAGACACAAGGATTTTCAGTCCTTTGCTCTACCTACTGAGCTAACTCGGCAAGTGAAAATTATTATAGCATAGCAATAAAAAATGTCAAGTACTA
>NZ_CALXRN010000111.1 GCF_944390595.1 uncultured Brachyspira sp.
GTTAGAAAAAGAATGGGCTTCAATTCTTAAAGTACGCGATGATGTATTATTATCACTTGAAAGAGCTAGAGATAATAGCACAATAGGTAAATCTTTAGAGGCTTATGTAACAATATGCACTAAAGAACCAGCAACTAAAGAATTGCTTACTAAATATGAAAAATATTTAAACGAGATATTCATCGTAAGTAAAGTAACACTTTCTGACAGCAAGGACGATACATTTATAGAGGGCGGCGTTTCTTTCGTTAAGACAGAGAAAGCTAGTCATGAAAAATGCGTACGCTGTTGGGGACATTATGACAGTGTAGGAACAGACAGCGAGCATAAAGAGTTGTGTACTAGATGTGCTGAGGCAGTGAGATAAAAAATAATTAATATTTAGATATTATAAAAGGGCGGCTATGAATAATGGCTGCCTTTTTTCTTTTATTGACAACGATATTTTGAAAGTATATAATATTAAATATATTTTTAGTAGGTATAAATAATGGGGCTAAAATTAGAATTTATAAAATATCGAAAATTTGAAAATATAACTTTTGAATTTAATAAAAACATAAATATAATAGCTGGTGTTAATGGAACTTGTAAATCATCATTATTATATGTTATTAGTAATTCATTTAAAAAAATAGATAAAAATTTTGAGTATTTAAAAGATAAACAATTCATTACAATAACAAATAAAATTACTAAAGAGATAAACCCTAAATTAGAAAGGCTAGTAAAAAATTCTAAATACTATAATGATCCTGCTAAAAATACAAAAGGTATTTTATACAATGTTATATCTAATAATAAATTAGGATTCAGGAAACATAATTCTAAAAAAGCAGATAGATATGCTGTTAAACCATATTATAGAATAAAAAATGAAGAATCTTTAGAGTATAGATTTATAATTTATCTTGGTTTATCTAGGTTATTGCCTTATGGAGAATATTATAATGATGATTTAATAAATAAAATTAATGTTGATTTCCCAGAAAAATATAAAAATTCTATAAAAGAATTATATAAAGAATTCACAAATTTTGATATAGAGTATCAATATAATGAAGCCGTTTCTAATATAAAAAATAGAGGAGATTTTTCTACAAATATTGATGGTATAGATTCTAATACAATATCTGCTGGAGAAGATAATTTATTTATAATACTTCAGGCTTTAGTATCATTTGAATATTATTATGATAGTTTAGATGAAGATTATAGAGATAAAGAAGAATTTGTATCCATATTTTTAATAGATGAACTAGATGCAACCTTACATCCAAATTATCAAAATAAATTATTAGATAAATTAGAGGAATATTCTAAGAAATATAAAATTAAAATAATATTTACAACTCATAGTTTATCATTAATAGAATATTCTTTAAATAAAAAGGAACAAATTAATATAATTTATCTACAAGATAAAAATAATAAAGTTGATAAATTAGATAATTCAAATATTTATAAAATGAAACAGCATCTTTTGAGCATCGGTAGAAAGAAAATGTTTGAAAATGTTAGAATTAATATTTTTACTGAAGATGAAGAAGCTAGAATATTTTTAAATATTTTATTTGACTTTTTTGAGAAAAAATACGGAGATTCATTTTCCTATATAAGGGATAAATTTTTTTTATTAAAAATGTCAATAGGTTCAAGTAATTTAGAAAAACTCTTTAATAAAGAAAATTTTCAAAATGAACATTATTTGGGTATATGCATACTTGATGGTGATCAAGAAAATAAGGTAAAAGATAAGCGAGGAAATTGTATATTATGTTTACCAGGTGGAAAATCTCCAGAAAAATTATTTTTTGAATATATTGAAGTAATAATAAATAATTATGAATTATATGATAGTAAATATAATTTATCAAAGGAATATTCATCTGATGATTTAAAAGAAATTTTTAATTTATATAAAAAAATACAATTAAAAATAGAAGAAAAATCCAAAAATAATTCGTCTAAAGGTTTAGAGAGAGAAGAATTCAAGAACCATTTTGATAAATATAAAAAACATTATAAATATTTTTTTGAGTTATGGATAAAAGAAAATGAAGAAGAAGTTAATAAATTTTATAAAGAATTAAATATTTTATTTAAAAAAGTTGCTCATTTTTTTGGTATAGATAGAAATGAGTGGAATATAGAAGATAATAAAGGAGAGTGATTATGCCAGAAATAGTATCTCCTTTAAGATATCCAGGCGGAAAAAGTTTTTTTTATGATTATGTAAAAAAACTTATAGTATATAATAATCTAATAGGAAAAACTTATTTAGAACCTTTTGCAGGTGGAGCTGGAATTGCTTTAAAACTTTTATTAAATAATGATGTTGAAAAAATTATAATTAATGATTTTGATATATCAATATATGCTTTTTGGTATAGTATTCTTAATTATACAGATACTATGTGTGATAAAATTTATCATACTAAAATTGATATTAAAGAATGGAATAAGCAAAAAGAAATTTATAATAATCAAAATGCTAATAATTTATTTGATTTGGGATTTGCAACATTTTTTTTGAATAGAACTAATGTTTCTGGAATTATTAATGCAGGAATTATTGGAGGTAAAAAACAACTTGGTAAGTATAAAATTGATTCTAGGTTTAATAAAGATAAACTTATTGATAAAATACAAAATATAGCAAAAGAGAAAAATAGAATTATATTATATAATTTAGATGCTATAGATTTATTAAAAAATAGAAATATAAAAAGATATAAAAATATTTTTATTAATTTTGATCCGCCATATTTTTTGAAAGGTAAAGAATTATATAAAAATTTTTATAAAGATAAGGATCATATTAATTTAAATAATGTTATAGATTCTATAAATTATAAATGGATAGTAACTTATGATGTATCGGATTTTATATTTTCATTATATAATAAATACAGAAAAAGTTATTTAGATTTATTTTATAATATAAATAAAAAAGTTAAATCAAAAGAGTATATTTTTTTTAGTGACAATTTATATTTACCAAATGATATTAAATTAATTTAATGTTAAATATATTTCTTATTGTATTTAGTTACAAAAAGCACGGTTTGGGTGGGATATATATAAGGTAAATTTTTAAAAAATTATTTCTGGGTTAGTGTTGTAGTTAATTTTATGCTTCGTAGTATAAAGTGTTACATGATATATCCAAATCATCGTTCCAAGAAATTCCGTATCCGCCAACATCTACCTTGACAAGATTAAATAAAGTCTTATCATTCAAAATTGCAAACTCTTTATGTTCAGGGATTAATTTTTTTATATCATAATATTTTATTTCTTCATTTTCAAATATTATTTCTAAAATGAGATTGTCTAAAGCTTTGACATTTTTAATTTTATGGAAAGTCATAATTACTCCAAAGGTTCTAATTGCTTAAAGTTTTGAGTATTCCACATATTTAAAAGTTCATCTTGATTATTCTTAGCCCATTCCAATACAAGAGAACATGCTTTATTAGGTAAATCGCCTTCTATCATTTTTAATTCATTGATATCAATAACACCAATATACTCACCATATATAGCATGAAAATGCGGAGGATTATGCTCTTTTTGCTGAAAATACATTTTGATAATGATACCATAAAATCTTGATATAACAGGCATTTTT
>NZ_CALXRN010000112.1 GCF_944390595.1 uncultured Brachyspira sp.
ATGTATTTATTGTTTTTCTAGGATATTCTTTATTAAGTATACGATTCTCTAAGTCTTTTAACCAGTTTTCTATATAGCCAGTTATCAAGTATTACTAATAAAATATATAATCCCTTACTGCTATACATACTAAAAAAACAAGTTTATGCTGCAACTCTAATAAATATATATCTGCATCAAAAACTTTATTAATTTTTATCTGTTCAAAAGCTTTTTTACAATTTTACAATTTTAATTTTTTATCTGTAACATATACATATATTTTTAGCCCGTATACTTATATGTATAATATATAAGCCTTATAATACATTATATAAGAATCAACATCAAATCATATAATAATTCTAGTAATATATGTATAGCCCATTTATATATTCACTCATAAGATATATTGATTTTAATTTCTAAGTATTCTTTATTATTTTTGTATACATATATGTATATGATTAGTTATTCAATTTTACCCATAATACTATACCTTATTAGCTATACTTTAATATCTCGTAATTCTCTGCTTGTTTTAATATATTATCCAATGCCTCATTCTCAATATCTTTAGGATATTTATGCGATTTCAAAAATCTTTTTATATCCATTTTCATTTTGGATCTTGTGGATTCTTTATTCTGCCAGTCAATTTCTTCTGAATTCTTTTTTACTATTAAAAACAATTCTTTAGCCATAGTTTTAATTTCTTCTTTGTTATAATCAGAATTTATAGGACTGCACATAGCATCATAAATAGCTTTCTCTTCATTACTCATTCCTAAACTATCAGCCTCTTTATTTATATTGTCTAAATCATCAGAAAGATTTAAAAGCTCATCTATTACTTCAATATTATCTATAGCATTATTATTATATTTATCCATTATCTTTTTTATTCTATCAGAAAATATATTGGATTGTATTATGTTTACTTTTAAAAAGGCTTTTATTTTATCATCCAATAATTTTTTTAATACTTCCAATGCTATATTTTTATACTTCATATTGGCAACAGATTCTAAATACTTTTTATCAAATAATGAAAGCTCTTTAGAATCATCCATGCCGGCAAATATATTGAGAACGCCTTCACTTTGTATGCTTTCCTGAAGAATCTTATTTATTCTTTGATTGATTTCTCTTAATGACAATTTCTGATGACTTTGCATTTTAGTTATTATTACTTTTACAGCTTCATATAATGCAGTTTCAACCGATTCCTTTCTATCAATAATACTTCTGCATAATGCCTCTGCTTTTTTCAATACAGCCGCCCTATTCAAAAAGTCATTCTTTTTCTCCTCTTCAAAAGAAAATACATAATCAGCTAATTTAGTTATAAGCTCTAATCTTTCCTTGCTTGAACAAGTATAAAAATTGGAATAATCAATATCTTTAAAAATGTTTCTAATATAATCAATAACTTCATTAAATTTATTCAATGCCGTTTCTGCTATATCCATATTGCCGTAATTTTCTTTATCTCTTGCCGTATAATCTTTCATTGCTTTTTTAAGATTATCAGCTATTCCTATATAATCAACTATAAGCCCCGCATCTTTATCCTTACAAACCCTATTAACCCTAGAAATTGTCTGCATAAGATCATGTCCGGCTATAGGCTTGTACATATACATTGTATCAAGTTCAGGAACATCAAAACCAGTAAGCCACATACTTACAACTACAGCTATTTTAAAGTTTGAAGTTTTATCTTTAAATTCTTTTGCTAAGCTCTCCCTATGGGATTTACTTCCGAGCATTTTCCCCCACTCTACAGGATCTTTATTTGATGTTGTCATTACAGGCTTTATTATGCCTTCCCATTCAGGTTTAAGTTCTAATATCTTCTTATATATTTTTATTCCTATAGGACGCGAATATGCAACTATAAATGCCTTTCCTATAAGTACATTCTTTCTTTTTTCATAATGCTGTATTATATCTTTGCATAAAGCATCTATTGCCGCATCAGAACCAAGCAAAGCATCCATTTTTGAAAGTTCTTTTTTTGATTTTTCTATAGCCTCTTCAGCCGCTTCATTATTTTCAAGCATTTTTTGATATTCTTCATCCGCTTTCTTCAACTGCTCTTCATAAAGTTTTAAATAGTTTACCCTACCATCATAATATATAGGAACTGTAACCTCATCTTCAACCGATTGTGTTATATCATAAGTATCAATATAATCTCCGAATACATCTTTTGTGTTTCTGTCATCCGATTCTATAGGAGTGCCTGTAAAACCTATTTTTATGGCATTCGGAAAAGCATCATTAATATATTTGGACATATTATATTTTATATTTCCATCATCTGTTACTTTGCTTTTTTCGAGATCATGCGAGCGATGTGCCTCATCTACCATTAATACAATATTGCTTCTTTCTGATAATGCCTCATCATAATTCTCAAATTTTTGAAGAGTTGTAAATATTATCCCTCCTGCATTAATATCTTTTAATCTTTCAATTAATTTTTTTCTTGAATCTATTTGTTCAGGAGTCTGTTTTAAATATGTATTCATTGCACTTGAAAATGTTGTAAATAATTGATTGTCTAATTCCGTTCTGTCTGTTATTATAACTATTGTAGGATTATCCAAATTTTGAGATATTACTTTTGCAGCCATTAGCATGGTAAAAGACTTACCGGAACCGGTAGTATGCCAAACAATACCTGCTTTCTTTGATTTATTCTGATATGCTTCTTTAATTTTCTTTAATGCTTTATTAACAGCGAAAAACTGATGATATGCAGCCAATATTTTAACTGCCTTAATATCTTCTTTATTTACGCTTTGAACATAGAATATAAAATAATGCAGAATATTTAAAAATCTTTCTTTTTGAAGCATTCCGTTAATTAATGTTTTATATTGTTTATTCAAATCAGCATTTTTCTCTATAACATCAATATCTTCGCTTTCTCTTTTCCAAGGAATGAATCTGCTTTTATCAGCCGTTATAGTACCCACTTCTGCCCTAACCCCGTCTGTAATAACGCAAAAAGAATTATAATAAAAAAGATTAGGAATACCGTTTTCCATATAGTTTTTTATTTGATCATAAGCCTCATCTATAGTTTCATCGTCTTTAACAGGATTTTTAAACTCCATAACTACAACAGGAAGTCCATTAAAATAAATTATCACATCCGGTCTTCTATTATCAATATCTGTTATTGCAAGCTGATTAACAACCCAAAAATAATTATTATTTATATTATTATAATCAGCAATTTTTATATAAGCAGATTTATTTTCATTATCAAAATAATTAACTTCAATCCCGAATAAAAAATATTTTTGAAAGGTTTTATTTTTATCTATATAATGAATTTCAGAAAGATTTGTAATTAATCTTATAGCCTCATCAATAGCTTTATCATGTGCATCAGGATTAATTTTTTTAAGAGCTTTATATAATATTTCTGTGATAACAACATTTCTTGTGCTGTTCATAGAAGGATAATCTTTTCTGATATCGGCACCATAATAATATTCATATCCGAGATTTTGAATCATATCAATAACAATGCTTTCAAAATCACTTTCATGCATATATTTTTCCATAAATAAGACTCCTATACTGTATGCTATATAGTGTATATTTATTTTGTATAAAGTCAAATAATTATTGCATTTTGTATAAAATATAGTTCCTATTTTATGCGAATTTCCCCGCTCATAAGTTTAGGCAGAATACTATCGCGAATAGAAGCAAGTTTCTGGTTTTCTATTTGATTATATTTTACTTTATTAAATATATCTCTAGTTTTTAAATGAAAATCATTCAAAATATTTTTACTTGGAAGTATAAATTTTATGGACTTAATTAATTTAGAATTTACAGCTTGAGCAATAGAAGATGTACTACCTAAAGTAGAATATTTAAAATTTTTTAAATAGAAGTAAGTATATTCATTTAATTTTTTATCATTAGTTTTTATATGTGCTATAGCTTCATTTGTAGTCATATCTTCATATGTTATTGATACTCTGCCTATCGTTAATTTAAAACTTAATATTATTGTATCTTTAGGAACTATCACTACATTATATTTGTTAACAGCCTCAAGTGTTAAATATTCTGATGTATCAAGTAAATATAATCCACTTTTACCCATATCAGATATTGATACCCATTTCATATCTTTATTACTATTAGAAAAACATTCAACTTCTTTTCTAGGAGGTGTTTTACCAATAGTTATATCAAATATATTTGATAAAGTGTCTATTTCCCAACCTTCCGGTATCTCCCCTAGTTCGCTTTTTATCATTTTGCCGCCGCTGTTTTTATAAGGTTTTCCTTTGGCATTTGGAAAATTAAAATTAATAAACCATTCCTTAAAAATAGTTTGCGCCGTTTCCTCTAATATTTTATTTGTACGGTTGTTGAGTTCTATTTTATCATCAAGCGATGAAAGTATGGAAGCTATTTTCTTTTGTTCTTCTAATGGAGGGAGTTTTATTTTTATATCTGATAAAT
>NZ_CALXRN010000113.1 GCF_944390595.1 uncultured Brachyspira sp.
CTCATCCTGAGCGTATACTGAACTTAACGCTAGAATCATTACGCTTAATACAAGAAATATTTTTTTCATGTATAACTCCTATAAGTTTTTATTATAATTGTGTAACCACATATAAATATTGCCTAAAATTTTATAAAGCAACATTTTGGGTTGAGTATTTGTATTAATTAGAGTATTGACAATGGAATCCAACTCATCAATAGTCCATACAATACTTTCATCTGAAATAGAACTTGGAAACACATAATTTCTATTTTCTATTTCTAAATATTTTTCTTCTAAAGATTTCTTTAAGATATTAATCATTTCTCTAATAGTATCGGCTATATCATAGTCGCCTTCACTAAGCAATGTCGTTAATGAAGCTATTTGAGAAAGATTATTATCAAAAATTGCACCCATAAAAGATAATAATACTTTGTATATATTATCGCTTGTATTTGATTTTTTGTCAAGTATATATTTTACAGCTTTTGCCACACTTCCATAAGAATTTTCTAATGCAAGGGCTGTTTTTTCCTCGTTTAACCTAAATCTCTTCATTAATATAGATCTTAAAGTATTTTCTGACAATAAAGAAAATTTTAGTTCCATCATACGAGAGCGTAAAGGTTTCATACCATCTTGTACAAGCTTATTAGTATCTGAAGTTATTAGAATAAATATATTATTGTCAGAAGGCTCTTCTAATGTTCTTAAAAAGATATTAGGCACCCTCTTATCCATTAATTCTATACCTTCAATAATAACAATCCTTTTATGAGATATTTTCGGCTTTCTATATGTTATCTCTATAATATTTCTTACTGTATCTAGGGGAATTACTGTATGAATTATATTATAATATATTTTTTTTAAAGCTTCAAAAAAGTCGCCTTCTATAGATATTTTCTTCTTTCCGCCCTTATTTTTTACTATATTTAATGCATCTTTTGATTTATTTCTAAATATAGAGTCTATAAATTCCACATTATCTGCTGTAAGTTCATTTAATGTGTAATTTACTGCTAAATAATACGGTTCTATTAAAGCATATCTTAAACTTTCTTTTTTATTTCCAAGCATATATTCTTTTGGTTCGCTTGACGGGTAGTTATCATAACTATCAAAAAGCATTGATTCTACTTTATATAGTATAGATCTGCATGAAGTGTAGAAATTATTAAACAAATGAGGAAGTTTATATTCTAAATATTGATTAAAATAAAGTTCTGCATTTCTAAATCTCTCATCCGTACCTGCTACTATTACATCAGGATGCTTATATTGATCTATCATTTTACATGATTTGCATTCATCACAGTATGTTCCGTTATTTCTTTCGCAAAGTATAGCTTTTGCATAATTTAAAGCACTTTCAAATTTTCCAACTCCTTCATCTCCGTAAAATAGATATGCATGGTGAAGTCTGCCGCTTTTATATATTCCAGACATTATTTTTAAAGGTGTTGTTTGTCCCAGTACCTTAGCCAAATTTAGAAACCTCTTTAAAATAGTTATTTAATATATATAAATTATAAATCAAATTATAGCAATATTTTACCCTTTTAATATTTGATATTTTATATTTTTAGTATATTATAAAAATAGTTACTTTATTTAATAATTGAGTAGTAATTTAATTAAAGGATTTTTCATATGGCTGCAACAAATGATATGATGAATGGACAAATGGATTTGTCTGATAAAAATAACAAATCTCTTAGAAAGAAAGTTATTGATATTTCTGATAGAGTAGAAAAATTAGAGAAGGATATTGATTCTATTTCTTCTCATAATGAAACTGTTGAAGAAAAAGAAAAATTCATAAAAGATATTGTAGTAAAGGAAAATGAAAATTTTATAAATAAATACGAAGAATTAAGTAAAAACATAGAAAATACAGAGATAAACAAAAAAGTAAATGATTATTTAGAAGAGCAAAAAAATATTGTTAATAAAATAGATAAAGTTAATTCTTCTTATGAAAAATTAGAGAATCATATAAATGAATATGAAAATACATTGTATAATAAACATGAAGAATTTATTAAAAATACAAATGAATTGATAAATAAGAATAATTTAAATAATAAAATATTAATAGATGAAATAAATAGAAAACAAGATGATTTTATAAAGTCATCAAATGATGCTTTAGATAAGAATAATTCCAAGTATGAAGATTTAAATAAAAAATATGAAGAACTTAGTAATAACGCTGAAGATTTACTAAAAGAAAATAATACTAAATACGATGAATTAATATCAGATACTAATAAAAAACTAGACATTCAAATAAAAGAACAGAAAAATCTTATAGCTAAAGAAACAGAAAGTTTAAATTCAAAATACGATGAACTTTCTAAAAACACAGAAGATTTAATAAATAAAAATAATTCTAAGTACGATGAATTAATATCAGATACTAATAAAAAACTAGATATTCAAATAAAAGAACAGAAAAATCTTATAGCTAAGGAAACAGAGAGTTTAAATTCAAAATATGATGAGCTTAGTAAAAATTACGATGAATTAATATCAGATACTAATAAAAAACTAGACATTCAAATAAAAGAGCAGAAAAACTTTATAGCTAAAGAAACAGAGAGTTTAAATTCAAAATACGATGAACTTTCTAAAAACACAGAAGAATTAATAAAAGAAAATAATACTAAATACGATGAATTGATTTCCAAAACAGATAAAAAAGTTGAAGATTTAGTATTAGAACAGAATTTAAAATTCTTTAAAGAAACAGAAGGTTTAAGAAGAGAACAGGAAAATCTTTCAGAAAATATACAAAGAGTAGACAGTGAAAATATTTCCAAGTATGAAGAGTTAAATAATAAATATAATGAGCTTTATAAAAATACAGAAGAATTAATATCAGATACTAATAAAAAACTAGACATTCAAATAAAAGAACAGAAAAACCTTATAGCTAAAGAAACAGAGAGTTTAAATTCAAAATACGATGAACTTTCTAAAAATACAGAGGAATTACTAAAAGAAAATAATACTAAATACGATGAATTACTTTATAAAACAGATAAAAAAGTTGAAGATTTAGTATTAGAACAGAATTTAAAATTCTTCAAAGAAACAGAAGGTTTAAGAAGAGAGCAAGAAAATCTTTCAGAAAATATACAAAGAGTAGACAGCGAAAATGTTTCTAAATATGAGGAGTTAAATAATAAATATAATGAGCTTTCTAAAAACACAGAAGATTTATTAAAAGAAAACAATACTAAATATGATGAGTTGATTTCTAAAACAGATAAAAAAGTTGAAGATTTAGTATTAGAGCAGAATTTAAAATTCTTCAAAGAAACAGAAGGTTTAAGAAGAGAGCAAGAAAATCTTGCTGAAAACATAAAAAGAGTAGACAGTGAAAATATTTCCAAGTATGAAGAGTTAAATAATAAATATAATGAGCTTTCTAAAAATACAGAAGATTTAATAAATAAAAATAATTCAAAGTATGATGAGTTAATATCAGATACTAATAAAAAACTAGACATTCAAATAAAAGAGCAGAAAAATCTTATAGCTAAAGAAGCAGAAAGTTTGAACTCAAAATATGATGAACTTTCTAAAAATACAGAGGAATTACTAAGAGAAAATAATACTAGATACGATGAATTGATTTCCAAAACAGATAAAAAAGTTGAAGATTTAGTATTAGAGCAGAATTTAAAATTCTTTAAAGAAACAGAAGGTTTAAGAAGAGAGCAAGAAAATCTTGCTGAAAACATAAAAAAACTAGATGAAGAAACAAATAAAAAGCTAGACAGTCATATAGAAGAGCAGAAAAACTTTATAGCTAAAGAAACAGAAAGTTTAAATTCAAAATATGATGAACTTTCTAAAAATACAGAAAATTTACTAAAAGAAAACAATACTAAATATGATGAATTGATTTCTAAGACAGATAAAAAAGTTGAAGATTTAGTATTAGAACAGAATTTAAAATTCTTCAAAGAAACAGAAGGTTTAAGAAGAGAGCAAGAAAATCTTGCTGAAAATATAAAAAGAGTAGACAGCGAAAATACTTCCAAGTATGAAGAATTAAATAATAAATATAATGAGCTTTCTAAAAACACAGAAGATTTATTAAAAGAAAACAATACTAAATATGATGAATTGATTTCAAAAACAGATAAAAAAGTTGAAGATTTGGTATTAGAGCAGAATTTAAAATTCTTTAAAGAAACAGAAGGTTTAAGAAGAGAGCAGGAAAATCTTTCAGAAAATATACAAAGAGTAGACAGCGAAAATGTTTCTAAATATGATGAGTTAAATAATAAATATAATGAGCTTTCTAAGAACACAGAAGATTTACTAAAAGAAAATAATACTAAATATGATGAGTTACTTTCTAAAGCAGATAAAAAAGTTGAAGATTTAGTATTAGAGCAGAATTTAAAATTCTTTAAAGAAACAGAAGGTTTAAGAAGAGAACAAGAAAATCTTTCAGAAAATATACAAAGAGTAGACAGCGAGAATGTTTCTAAATATGAGGAGTTAAATAATAAATATAATGAGCTTTCTAAGAACACAGAAGATTTATTAAAAGAAAATAATACTAAATACGATGAGTTGATTTCTAAAACAGATAAAAAGATAGAAGATTTAGTATTAGAACAGAATTTAAAATTCTTCAAAGAAACAGAGGGATTAAAAAGAGAACAGGAAAATCTTACTGAAAATATACAGAGAGTAGACAGCGAAAATGTTTCTAAATATGATGAGTTAAATAATAAATATAATGAACTTTCTAAAAACACAGAAGAATTACTAAAAGAAAATAATACTAAATACGATGAATTGATTTCTAAAACAGATAAAAAGATAGAAGATTTAGTATTAGAACAGAATTTAAAATTCTTCAAAGAAACAGAGGGATTAAAAAGAGAACAGGAAAATCTTGCTGAAAATAATGCCAAGTATGAAGAGTTAATTGGTAATTTAAATAAAAAATTAGATGACCAAATAGAAAAACAGAAAGATATTTTGAATGAAGAAAAAAAAGTATTGAGTTCAAAATATGATGAACTTAGTAAAAATACAAATGAGTTAATAAAAGATAATAATGCTAAATATGATAGTTTAATTAATAATTTAAATAAAAAGATAGAAGATAATAATGATATTTTAAATTATACTATTGATAGTAAATATGCATCATTTGCAAAAAATATTAATGAATCAATAGAAAAAAATGATGCTAAATATAATCAATTTGCTGATGCGGTAAGTAAAAAAATTGATATTCAATCAGAAGAACAAAGAAATAAACTTGAAGCTATAAGCAAAAACAATGAAAATTTTATAAAAAGCATAAATGAGATATTAGAAAAAAACAATATTAAGTATGAACAGCTGGCTGAAATTTTAAATAAAAGATTGGATGTTCAATTTGATGAGCAGAAAAAATATTTTGATAATGAAAATAAAAACATTAATATAAAGTATGAGGAATTTGTAAAAAGTATAAATGAGATATTAGAAAAAAATGATATTAAATATGAACAATTAGTAGAGTCCATAAACGGCAGATTAAAAAATAATAATATAGTATCTAATAATCATACTGCTTCTTCATATAATAATAATGATGTATATGATTACATAGACAGCAGACTTGACGAAGAAAGTCATAAAACTAAAAAAAGAATTAAAAGAGTAGAGAATAAATATTCTGAGTTTGTAAAGACTACAGATGAAATGTTTGCAAAACAAGATAAAAAACATGATAAATTAATTGAATATGTTGACAAGAAGATTGATGAAGAGCAGGTAAGAACTGATAATCAAGTAAAAGGAATAGATAAAAAGATAAGCAATGTTGCTATAGTATCAATTTCTTTATTTGCAGTTATAATTGTAATATTGCTTGCTTATCAATTGTTATAATTTTATGCTTAGTAGGAATTTATTTATAATGGGGGATTATAGTTATGGATATTTTTAAAACTAATACCATTATAGATAAATTTGCCTATGAAAAAGAATATTTATCATTAGGCTATAAAAATATATGCGGTGTAGATGAGGTTGGAAGAGGATGCTTATTTGGACCTGTTACAGTTGCTGCTGTTATAATGCCTTTGGAATTGGATAATGATTCTATTAAAAGAGATTTAATAATAAAAGATGTTGACGATTCGAAAAAAATATCTCCAAGAAAAAGAGAAGAGCTTTATGATAAAATAATAGAGAATGCTTTATGCTATTCTATTTATTCTATTGATTCAAAAACTATAGATGAAATAAATATATATAATGCAACAAAGCTTGCTATGATTAAAGCTATAGAAAATTTAGAATTAAAACCTGATGTGCTTCTTATAGATGCGGTTAAACTTGATATAGATATAAAGCAATGTTCTATAACAAAGGGAGATTTTAAGTCTTACAGTATCGGATGTGCTAGTATAGTTGCAAAAGTATTTAGAGATAGAATGATGAATGAACTTCCTGAAGAATATCAAAAATATAAAATTGCTAAAAATAAAGGTTACGGTACTAAAGAGCATATTAAAGCTATAGATATGTATGGGGCAAGCGATATGCATAGATATTCATTTGAACCTATAAAGTCTTTGAACAATAATATTAAAGAAGATGAAACGGATTCATTACCTCTATAAAGAGTTTTACTATAAAAAAATAGGGCTTAACATATTAATTAAGCCCTATTTTTTAGTTTTTTACATTATTGACATGAAGCTTTTCCAGTACGTACGTTTATTCCGCCTGCATCTTTTATCATTTTTATAATGTTTTGATTTCTTGATTCGCATGCATAAGTGTATGCACTTTTATTTAACTGTTTGCTTACTATATTTACGTCAACTTTTTTATCTAATAAGAATTTCACAGCATCTTCTCTATTGTTTCCGGCAGCAACCATAAGCATAGTTTCTCCGTCTCTTTTATCCTGTTCATTTAAATTTAATTTTCCTTGATAAAGAGGATATAAATACTCTATAACTTTTATATTTCCTCCAAGTATAGCAGATTTAAAAGCACTAGTAACATCTGCAGTATCTCCGGCATACAAATTAGCTCCCTGTTCTATTAAATATTGAACTACATCTAAATATCCTATAAAAGCAGCCCATCCTAAAGCAGTTTGTCTTAAGCTGGCAGTATCCTGAACTTCTATATCCTGACCTGCTTCAACCATTTTTTTTATTTCTGGCAAATTTCCTTCTTTAACAGCATCAAACCATTTGGCATTAGGACCTTTTGATCTTTCTCTATAAAATATTCTATGCGACAGTCTTCTTGGATTTGCAAGATTAGTTAATTGTTCAGGAGTTAATCTTGTAAATCTTTCAGTTTGAGAATAAAGAGGTATAGATGAAATTATTAAAGCAAATAGAAGTATTATTTTTTTCATAGCTTTCTCCATTTTTAATTAAATAATAAAAACTTCTATAATATGTATTTGTAAAAAATCTTTAATAAGAAATATTATCATAAAATACTAATAATTGAAAAATATGTAATTTTTCCATTTTTTTATTGACATAATTAATTTTTAGTTATATAATGGATTACCTTGTAAATTATAGGTTATTGTAAATTTGTTTTAAGGAGCAAATAATGGCAGGAGCAAAAGTAAAAACAGAGCAAATACATCTTCAATGTACAGAATGTAAGAGAAAAAATTATATAACAACTAAAAATAAACAAAATGTTCCAGATAAGCTAGAATTAAAAAAATATTGTCCTCATGATAAAAAACACACAATTCATAAGGAATTGAAAGTATCTAGATAATATTTTTTTGTTTTTATAAATTTGGGTCAGTAGTTCAATTGGTAGAGCACCGGTCTCCAAAACCGGGTGTTGCAGGTTCGACTCCTGTCTGACCTGATTCTTTTTTAATATGAATTAATATATTTTAAGGTAGCTTTATGGCGGATAATAAAAAGAAAAATAACTTTTTGAACTCTATCAGTGAAATAAAAAAGGAACTCTTTGAAAGAAGTGTATGGCCTACACGTCAGGATGTTATTAATCAAACAGTTGTTGTTATAATTCTGCTTGTATTGGCATCCGCATTTTTAGGTGCTGTAGATTATGTTGTTACATTCTTAACTAGAGCTTTGTTGGACGGAAGAGTTTTGGCAAGTTTGATGTCTTCTAAAATAACATTAGTTTTAGTATTAGCGGTAGTTGTTTTATTAGTAATATATTTTGCTATACGTTATTTGAGAAAAAATAGATACAGTAGGTGAATAAAATATGTCTGAAGAAATATCTGGTGTAAAAGATTATAAATGGTATATAGTTCATACTCAGCATGGATATGAAAACAAGGTTCGTGAACGTATAGAGAAAAGAGCTAAAGAAAATGGAATGACAGAACTTATTGTAGATATATATATACCTTCAGAAACTGTAACTTCTACAAAAAATGGTAAAAAAGTATCTAAAGAAGAATTTTTTTATCCTGGCTATGTTTTAGTGAAAATGGTAATGAATGATGCTACTCAGTCTATGGTTAGAAGAACTCCTGGGGTAGCTGGTTTTATAGGCAGTCATGCTACAACAAAAGAAGAAGGAAATATAATTCCTACTCCTTTAAGCGAAGCAGATGTTGCACGTATATTTGAAAATAGAGATTCAAAAGATAAGACAGAGATAAATGAAATTATCGGAATGGAATTTGATATAGGAGAAAAGGTTCAGGTAATAGACGGGCCTTTCAATGGTTTGAATGGAGTTATAGAAAATATTAATTCAGATAAAGGTAAAGTAACAGTAAAAATAGAGATATTTGGAAGAAGTACTCCTACAGAATTAGATTTTAATAAAGTTAAAAAACTATAAAAAATAAATTTAAGAGGTAGTAAAGATGGCTAAAAGAGTAGTTGGTATTGTAAAGGTTCGCATACCAGGCGGAGAGGCAACACCTGCTCCACCATTAGGACCAGCATTGGGTCAGAAGCAGATACAAATAGCAGCTTTCGTTAAAGATTTTAATGCTAAAACATCTAAAATGAAAGGTCAGCTATTAAATACCTATATAATAGTATATGAAGATAAAACATATACATTTGTTACTAAAGGTACATCTACTTCTACTTTAATTAAGAAAAAATTGGGCATAGAAAAAGGTTCAGGAGAGCCTAATAAAACTAAAGTTGCTACAATTAATCAAAAGCAGCTTGAAGAAATAGCTCAGGAAAAAATGGCTTATATGTCAGCTAATGATATAGAAGCAGCAAAGAAAATAGTTGCGGGTACAGCTCGTGCTATGGGTATTAAAGTAGAATAACAAATATTAAAGGCATACCATTTATATAAAAGAGAATAAATGGAAGTAGACGTTTGAAAGAAAAAGGAAGAAATAATTATGGCTACAAAAGAAAAGAAAATAGGTGGCAAACGTTACGACGCTATACGTAAAGGAGTAGAGAAGTTTAAGCTCTATTCAGTAGAAGAGGCTATTGATTTAGCTAAGAAAAACGCTACCTGTAAATTTGATGAAACTATTGAGGTTACAATAAACCTTAATATCTTACAAAAACATTCAATAAGAGATACATTATCATTCCCAAATGCTTTTGGTAAAGAAAAAAGAGTAGTAGTATTTGCACAAGGTGAAAAAGCAGATGAGGCAAAAGCTGCCGGTGCTTTAGAAGTTGGTTTTGAAGATTTAATTGATAAAATTAAAGGCGGATATACTGATTTTGATGTTGCTATTTCTACACCAGATTTGATGAAAGAGGTTGGTAAATTAGGTCAGATACTTGGTAGAAAAGGACTTATGCCTAACCCAAAAACAGGAACAGTTACTCTTGATATAGCTCAGGCAGTAAAAAGTTTCAAAGCTGGAAGAATGGAATACAGAGCTGATAAGCATGGTATAGTAAGAATGGGTATCGGTAAGGCTTCAATGGATGCTGGTAAATTGAATGAAAATTTCAAAACATTCTATGATGAAATCTTAAGAAAAAAACCTACAGACTTAAAAGGTGAATACATAAAAGCAATAGGTGTTACATCTACAATGGGTGTAGGTATAAAAATAGATCATAAAAAGATAAAAATGTAATTAGCAATAAACCTGTTTTGATAAGCGAAGTCATATTTTGTGATCCCATTATATGAATAGTATT
>NZ_CALXRN010000114.1 GCF_944390595.1 uncultured Brachyspira sp.
GTTACTGATATAACTTCATTATGTCCTAATTCAACTATACTAGAAGGTTTGAGTATATCTGGAGGAAGCGTTAATAATTCAGAAAATAATATAAAAACATGGCTTCAAAATATAAATATATTATAAAATTTTATTATTATCTTGCCATTGATTATTTTAATTAATGGGAAGATAAATAGGAGAAAGTATATATGAATAAAATTACACTATTATGTATATTAGCTATTATTGGCATATTAAATTCATGTAATGTAAATAAAACAGAAAAGGAGAATAAAATGAATGCAGAAGAAAGATATATAGTAAATCCAAGTGAAGAAGCAAAAAGAAATGCAGAAAAAAATCCTTTCGGTCTAGTTTATGATGGAGCTATAGAAAAAAATGAACAAGGTAAATTAAATATACAAACCGTTTCATATAATATAGGAGGAAATAAAGCTGTTGCCAATGTATATACACCTGCAAATTTTGATTCTAATAAAAAATATCCTACTATAGTAGTAGCCCACCCTAATGGAGGAGTTAAAGAACAAGTATCTGGTCTTTATGCACAAAGATTAGCAGAACTTGGATATATTACAATAGCTTTTGATGCTTTATATCAAGGAGGAAGCGAAGGTTTTCCAAAAAATATTGATACTCCAAATAACCGTGTAAATGATATAAGAGCTGCAGCTGATTTTATATCAACTTTTAAAGGTACTGATATAAATCGCTTAGGAGTATTAGGAATATGCGGAGGCGGTGGATATACTATAAAAGCTGTACAAACAGATAAAAGATTTAAAGCTGTGGCAACTTTAAGTATGTTTGACAGCGGACTTGTAAGGAGGAACGGATTTTTAGATTCTCAAATTGATTCTATAGAAGAACGTTTAGAAGAAGCTAGTCTAGCTAGACAAAAAGAAGCATTAACTGGAGAAGTAACATATACAAGTTCAGCACCTGTGAAATTGAGTGATGAAGAATTGGCAAAAATACCTACAGATTTATACAGAGAAGGTGCAATATATTATGGTGATACTCATGCCCATCCTCATTCAAGCTTTGCCTATACAACAAGTTCATTATTAGATCTTATGAGTTTTGATGTAATAAATAATATAGAACTTCTAAATCAGCCGCTTTTAATGTTAGTTGGAGATAAGGCAGATACAGCATATATGAGCAGAAGAATTTTTGAGAATGCTTCAGGAACAAAAAATAAAGAACTTTATGAACTTAAAGATGCCACACATATACAAACATATTTTAAACAGGATGCTGTAAATGAAGCTGTTAGTAAATTAGATGAATTTTACAAGAATAATTTACAATAATATGGTTTATAAAGTATAAAACTCTTATTCTCCTATTTTCCTGCTGCTTATTATAATTAATAGGCAGCAGAAAATAAAAAATATTTTAAGGATTGTATAATGAAAAAATTATTATTAGTCTTTATAACAATATTATTAAGCATATCATGCAATAACAATACATCTAATAATACACAAAATAAAATTATTATAGATAAACAAGGAAGTTTCACATTTGGCGGTAAAGTATCATCTGCAGATGGAGAATTTGAAAAAGATACTTTATTTCCAAGTTCAAACGGACAAACATATCATAGCGACCACGGATATACATTTTATCAAATACCTGTTAATGCTAAAAAATACCCTATAGTATTTTTGCATGGAGGCGGACAATCTGCTAAAAGTTTTGAAACTACTCCAGATGGCAGAGAAGGTTTTCAAAATATTTTCTTAAAAAAAGGATATAGTGTATATTTGGTAGATCAGCCAAGGAGAGGAAGAGCTGGAAGAAGTTCTGTAGCCATAACTATCAACCCTACTCATGATGAGCAGTCTTTGTTTAATTGGTTTAGAATAGGTTCTTGGCCTGATTTTTTTGAAAATGTACAATTCAAAAATGATGAAGAAACTTTAACACAATACTTTCAGCAAGTTACTCCTAATACAGGCAGTTTTGATGAGGAAGTAGTATCTGATAGTTTATCTGCATTATTTGATAGAATAGGAGAAGGAATTTTAGCAGCACATTCTCAAGGAGCTGGTCCTGCATTTTTTACAGCAATAAAAAATAAAAATGTTAAAGCATTAGTTTTATATGAGCCTGGCGGATGCAGTTTACCTTTTCCTGAGAATACTTCACCTACTAATATTACTATGCCTGCATATTTTCCTATAAAAGAAATACCTGAAGATGATTTCAAAAAATTAGCAAGTATACCTATAGTAATTTATTATGGGGATAATATACCAAAAGAAAAATCTGATAATCCTTATTTGGAAGAGTGGAGATTAAGAGTAGAGTTAATAAAAAAATGGGAAGAAACTTTACAATCTTATAATGCTGATGTTAATGTTGTAATTCTTCCAGAAATTGGAATATATGGAAATACTCATTTTCCTTTTTCAGATTTAAATAATTTAGAAATAGCAGACTTACTTGAAAAATACTTAAAAGAAAAAAATTTATAATAAAATAATATCAAAAGGATTTATAAATGAAATATGTAAAATTAAATAATGGTTTGGAAATGCCTATTTTAGGTTTTGGAGTTTATCAAATTCAAGATTATGATGAATGTAAAAAAGCAGTATTGAATGCTATTGAAACAGGATACAGATTAATAGACACAGCAGCTTCATATAAAAATGAAAAAGCTGTTGGAGATGCTATAAAAGAAAGCGGTATAAACAGAAAAGAATTATTTATAACAACAAAATTATGGATACAAAAAAACGGTTATGAAGATACTAAGAAAGCATTTAATAATTCTCTTGAAAAACTTCAATTAGATTATTTAGATTTATATTTAATACATCAGCCTTTTGGTGATTATTACGGAGAATGGAGATGCATGGAAGAGTTATACAAAAATGGAAAAATTAAAGCTATTGGAGTATGCAATTTTTTTGCTGACAGATTGGTTGATTTAATAATGCATAATGAAATAGTACCTGCAGTAAATCAAGTAGAAGTAAATCCATTTTATCAAAAAAATGATTATCAAACTATTATGAATGAATATAATGTACAAATGCAGTCTTGGGCTCCTTTTGCTGAAGGAAGAAATAATATGTTTACTAATGAAATATTATCAAGAATAGCTAAAAAATATAATAAATCTATAGCTCAAATAATTTTAAATTGGCTTGTAAAAAGAAATATAGTAGTAATACCTAAAACTATTAGAAAAGAAAGAATGGAAGAAAATTTCAATATTTTTGATTTTGAATTAGATGATAGCGACATAAAATTAATTTCATCTCTTGACAAAAATGAAAGTTCTTTTTTCTCTCATCAGGATCATAAAATGGTAAAACTTTTATCAGAAAGGGTTCTTGAATAATTTAATAAATATAAGGAGAATAGAAATGAATAATAGTAAAGATGTTCTAGTTTTAACAGGTGCTGGATCTATAGGAATTGCTATAGCAAGAAGAATAGGTATAGGAAAACATATAGTACTTGCCGATTTCAATATAAAAAATGCTGAAAGAGAATCTAAAACATTATATAATGCAGGATTTCAAACTTCTATATGTGAAACTGATATTTCTTCAAGAGAATCAATTTTTAAACTTATAGATTTTTCAAAAAGCTTAGGAAAAATAAAATATTTTGTTAATGCTGCTGGAGTTTCACCTTCTCAAGCACCAATTGAAGATATTTTAAAAGTTGATTTATATGGAACTGCTGTACTTCTTGAGGAATTCGGTAAAGTAATAGAAGAAGGCGGAAGCGGAGTAATAATATCTTCTCAATCTGGGTATCGTTTAGGCTCTTTAACTGATGAAGAAAATAAAATGCTTGCAACTACACCCACAGAAGAATTATTATCTATGCCTATACTTGAAAAAGCTTCTGATACATTAAAAGCTTATCAATTATCAAAAAGATGCAATTGCCTTAGAGTAATGTATGAATCCAGTAATTGGGGTAAAAGAGGAGCAAGACTAAATTCAATAAGTCCAGGAATAATAATTACTCCATTAGCTAATGATGAATTAAACGGACCAAGAGGAGAAATGTATAAAAGAATGCTTGATCTTTGTCCTTCTAAAAGAGCAGGAACTCCAGACGATGTAGCAAATGTTGCTGAATTATTAATGACTGACAGAGGATCATTTATTTCTGGAAGTGATTTTCTTATGGACGGTGGCGTAACGGCATCTTGGTGGTATGGAGAACTATCAAACAATAAATAAAAAATTCAATACTAATCATAAATTATAAAAATCTATTTAAGGAGGATTTATGAAAAATTTAATCTTTATACTTTTATCAATAATTATATTATCATCATGCAGTAATGAAAATAATTCTGGTAAAACAATAAAAACAGATTACATAGTTTCTAATATTGAAAATTCAGAAAACAAAGCAGAAAATATTAATTATACTCAAAGCGGTTCAAAAATATTAATAGCATATTTCACTTGGTCAGATAACACAGTAGTATCTAATCCTTCATCTATTGACCCAGATGCTGAAACTTCTGCAAGCGTACTTTCTCCAGGTAATGCCGAATTAATAGCTACTTGGATACAGGAAGAAACAGGAGGAGATTTATTCAGTATAAAAACGCAAAATAAATATTCAAGCGACTATGATGAATGTTTAAATCAAGCCAGAAAAGAAAGGGATAATAATGAAAGACCAGCACTAACTGACAAAATTAATAATATAAATGATTATGATGTTATATTTTTAGGCTTTCCAAATTGGTGGTATACATGTCCTATGGCAGTATTTACATTTGTTGAAAGCCATGATTTATCAGGAAAAACTATAATACCATTTTGTACGCATGGAACTGGAGGGCTTTCAAGAACAATAAGAGATTTAAAAAAATTACTGCCAGCTAACTGCAAAGTATTAGATCCTATAGGAGTATACAGACCAGAAGTAAAAAATTCAAAAAGTAAAGTTGTGGATTGGGTGAGAAAATTAGATTATTAAAATTAAATAGTATGTTTTTGAAAAATAAATTAATAAATATTTTATAATCTTTTTAGTATATACTTAAAATTTTTAACTTTGCCAACTGATACACTTTATATAAATGTTATCTACTTTTTTGCCGCATAAAAAAGTAGCAAAAAACGCAATTGCTAGAACTTTATATTAAAAACATACCTGTTAAATATAGGATATATCCTAAAAATGCAGTCTTTTTGGTTCTCGCCGTAGGCGTACTTCGTATGTGCCAACAAAAGAACTAGGGGTGTGGGGGCAAAGCCCCCACAAACAATAAAATTGAAAAAACTAAAATTGACAAAATATAGTTGTTTAGTTATATGCTAAAAAACAATCAATTATATTATATAAAAAAAGGAGAAATTTATTTATGAAGAAAATAATTAAAATAATAGTAGATATAATAATGACTTTACTTTTTTTCACTCTAATGGCATATCATTTTACGGGAGATGCTGTACATGAATATTTGGGTTTCTCACTTTTTATATTTTTTATACTTCATCATATACTTAATTTTAATTGGTATAAAAATTTGCCAAAAGGAAAATACAATTTTAACAGAACATTGAATACATTTATTAATACTATGTTTTTTATATGTATGGCAGGACTTATGATAAGCGGAATACTATTTTCTCAAAGGGTATTAGGATTTCTTAATATTCATAACAGCGGAATGTTCACAAGACGCCTGCATATGATTTCAAACTCTTGGGGATTCATATTTATGTCCGCACATTTAGGAATGCATTGGGGTATGTTTATAAATATGAGCAAAAAATTCATTAATATAAAAAAGCAGATATCTATAGTAATAGCTTCATTGATAGCCTTATACGGTATTATTTCATTTATTAAAAGAGGACTATATAATAAGATGTTTTTACTTGTAGAGTTTGCTTTTTTTAATTATGAAGAACCTGTAGTATTTTTCTTTATGGATTATGTATCTATAATGGGATTGTTCATATTTATAAGTTATTATTTGCAAAGACTAAGCATGAAATTCAATAACAATTGAAAATATAATCATAAAAAATGAAAAAGCTGCTGAATTTATACGTTTAAGCAGCTTTTTTGTATTTAAATTTTATATAAAATATTATATTATTTAAGTTAATATAAATTAACATAATATTAACAATGAGTTAATAATATAGAAAAAATACCGTTATTTATATTATTGATAAAAATTTTTTGTTAGTATAATATTACTATATTAATAATAATTCTTAAAAGGTAAAAGGTTTATACATGAATTTTTTAGAAATAGAATTAAATAAAGACAAAAAAATCGTAAGTGAAGATTTCAAATATAGGAAAAAATTAATAGTAGTTTTTGCAATTTCTATACTAGTGTCTGTACTGCTATTAATAAGATTATTCTATTTGCAAATAATACAAAATGAACATTATGATAGTTTAGCAAGGAACAATAAAGAACAAATAATACCAATTGATGCTTATAGAGGGGAAATTTATGACAGAAACGGCATTATAGTTGCTGAAAATATCAAAACATACACAATGTATATGATACCTGTTTATTTACCTAAGAACTATTTTGAAAGAGAAGAATTATTATATAGAGTATCAAAAGTATTTAATATAGATTTAGGGCATATAAAGTCAAGCTTGGAAAAAGTACCTAAAAACAGTTATGAATCGGTTGAAATATCAGAAAGCATAACAATGCCTCAAATGAGTTATTTAGCTGAAAGATCAGAAGAATATCCAGGAGTATATTATGGAAGCAAATCCATAAGACATTATCCTTTAGGCGAAACAATGACTCATATATTGGGTTACATAGGAAATATATCTCAGGAAGAATTTGAAAGCAAACAAGCTGAAGGTTACAGAAGAAACAGCATGATAGGTAAAGAAGGCGTAGAACAATTCTATGATAAGGAATTAAGAGGTATAGACGGATACGTACAATGGATAGTAGATTCAAGAAACAGAGTTAAAGAAACTATAAGCCCTGCAATAGGAAAACCAATTCCTGGAAAAAAGCTTATCTTAAGTATAGATTCTAAAATACAAAAAGATGCAGAAGAATTAATAAAAGGTCAGGTAGGTACTGTAATTATATCCAAGCCTACAACAGGAGAAATATTAGCAATGGTAAGTTCTCCTTGGTATGACCCTAATATATTTATAGGAAAAATAGACAGAACAAAATATGCAGAACTTATAAATAATCCAGCTAACCCATTCTGGAATAAAGCAATTAGAGGAAGATACCCTCCTGGTTCAACATTCAAACTTGTAACTTCTGTAGGAGCATTGGCTGAAAAAAGAATAGGTGTTAATACTACAAGATATTGCGGCGGCGGTATGCTTCTTGAAAACAGATTCTACAGATGTACAGGTCAGCATGGATATGTAAATATGTACAGGGCTATTCAATTCTCATGCAACACATATTTTTATAACTTAGCTTATGAGTTAGGACCTAATTTCATCAAAAGATATGCTGAAATGTTAGGATTCGGAGATATTACAGGTATAGATTTACCAGGAGAAAAAGTAGGAGTTGTACCTAGTGCCGATTGGAAAAGAAGAAAAATCGGAGAATATTGGTGGGACGGAGATACTATTCAATATGTTATGGGTCAAGGTTATATGTCAGCTACTCCTATAGCTGTACACATGGCTACTTCTGCTATAATAAATGATGGTATTATGTACAGACCGCATGTTGTTAAAGAAATAAGAAGCTCTCAAACTGATGAAGTTATATATAATAATGATAAAGTAATAATAAAAAAATTAGATATAGATCAAAATATATTTACTGTTGTAAAAGAAGGTATGAGAATGGCTGTAACCGGAGGTACTGCGAGAAACGGTGCTTGGTCTCCTAATATCAAATTAGCAGCTAAAACAGGTACGGCACAAAATGCTCAAGGTAAAGACCATACTTGGGTTACTATATTCGGACCTTATGATCCAAGACCTACTGATGATATGATAGCTGTTACAGTTATGTTAGAACATAGCGGCGGCGGCGGCGGTACTACTGCAGGTCCTATTGCAACTGCTATGCTTCGTTCTATACTTGGAGGCGAAAATGCTATGGATGCCAGAAATGCAATATACAGCAGAATGCAGTATATTTATCAGCAAATCAGACTTGCAAGAGAACAGGCTGCTTTAGAAAATGGAGATGCTGGTATAAACAATAATGAAGAAAATAAAAAATCTGGTGAAGACGAAAGGATAAAATATGAATGAAAAAAAAGAATTAAAAAAATTATTTGTATTCGATTGGAAAATATTAGCAGCAATTATATTTTTAATGATTGCAGGTGCGATAGCTGTTTATTCATCTACATATTCGCCGGAATCTGGTAAAACCAGTTGGATGTTTTTAAAATTTTTATTCTTTTGTACAACCGGATTAATATTAATATTTATTAGTATGTTTATAAACTATACTAAATTAGCCGAACATAGAATGGCTTTATATATACCAATGCTTGCTGTTCTTGTATTAGTTTTAATTCCAGGTATTGGTACTACAGTTAATGGAAGCAGCAGCTGGTTATTCGGTATGCAGCCTTCTGAGTTTGGAAAAATAGTAGTTATAATATTTCTTGCAGGATATTTGGATCAAATAGGCGACAAAATAAAAGAAATTAAATATTTTGCTTTAGCAGGATTTTTTATAGCTATACCTATAGGATTAGTACTGCTTCAGCCGGATTTAGGTACTGTATTAGTATACTGTTTCATAGTATTTATAATGCTTTTTGTTGGAGGAGTACCTACAAGATATATTATAGCTTTAATAAGTATAGGCGTTATAGGATTATCTATACCTATGTTTTTAGAGTATAAAAGAATGTCTGATGATATAGATAATATACTTTTTAATTTCCTTTCACAGAGAATATATATAGGATATTTGGCTGGAATATTCTTATTTATATCAGCACTTCTTCTAACTTTAAATTTTTATATGAATAGTAAATATGTAAGTTTATTATCCTTCTCATTTTTTGTATTATTCTTATGTATGGGAGCAGCATTAATATTTGATATAGGATTAAAAGAATATCAAAAACAAAGACTGCTTGTATTTATGAATCCTCAATTAACTAGATTAAGTTCAGGTTATAATATAATACAATCACTTATAGCCGTAGGCAGCGGAGGACTTCTTGGTGAAGGATTTTTAAATGGAAGCCAATCTCAATTAAATTTCATACCTCAGCAGGTTAATGACTTTATTTTTTCAAATATATGCGAGGAATGGGGATTTATAGGAAGTGCTTTAGTAGTTTTGGCATACACAACAATATTTATAAGAGGTACAATGGTAGCTTATTTTGCTAAAGACAGACTAGGTGCTTTAATAGTATCAGGTGTTATAGCTATGTTTTTATGCCATGTTATTATTAATATAGGAATGGTTGTGGGAATGATGCCTATTACAGGATTGACTTTGCCTTTTATAAGCAGCGGAGGTTCTTCTATATGGACTTTTGCTATATCTATAGGATTAATATTTAATGTTGAAGCTAGAAGATATGTTCATTAAATAAAGTTATTAGTATGAGAAGCAATATTTTAACAGAAAAAGTTTTAATAGTAGATTCAAATATAGACTATGCTAAATTTATACAAAATTTATTGAAAGAATCCGGATATTTATCATATATAGCCACTTCCTATGAAGAAGCTATACACATGTCTTATGATAAAATACCAGACTGCATACTTGTTGATTATATGCTTCCAAATTCAGGAGCATGCCGTCTTTCACAGCATATAAAAAATGATAATATGCTGAAAAATATAGCCGTATTATTCCTTACAGCTACAGATAATAAAAATGAATGCTTAAAATCTTATGAATGCGGGGCTGACGGTTTCTTTTTAAAATCCATAGACACTGATATATTATTATCTAAAATGAAAGCATATATGAGATTAAAAAAAGCCATAGAATCTAATATTATGTATATGAATATGTTAAAACAAGATATTGAATATGCTTCAAGGCTTCAAAAAACTATACTTTCTTTTGGAAATACTTCTATACCTAAAAATGATATATCTATTTTTCATTATGCACCAAATGATGTTTCTGGAGATTACAGCGGTATAAAATCAATTGCTGACGGATGGTATGCAATACTTTTAGCAGATGTTTCAGGACATGGGATTGCTGCGAGTATGCTTACTATACTTATAAAATCTTTTTTTGATACTCATGTTCTCATTAACAATAAAAATACATCGCCTGCAAAATTTATAAAAGAATTAAATACTTTTTTTATAGAAGAAAATTTTGATAAAAACTTATTTGCTTCTATATTCTTTGCTATTTATAATAATGAAACAGGAGAATTTATATGTTCTTCAGCAGGCTCTCCAAAACCTATATACAAATCAAAAGATGAAGTAAAAGAAATAGACATTGACGGACCTTTAGTAGGAATGATGGAAGAAAGTGAATATTTAGAAACAAAAATCACATTAAATCATAATGATTTATTATTTATATTCACAGATGGTGCTTATGAAATTTTTAATAAAGAAGGCAAAATGTTTGGAGATGAACTGCTTAAAAATACATTCATAAAACATTCTCATAAAGACGTTAATGTTATAAAAGATAACATTATAAAGGAATTAAAATCATTTTCTGATAATGTATTATCCGATGATATAAGTATGATATTATTAAGAAGAACAGAATAATATTGCAAACTGAACATTTTTTTCATAAATAAAAAAACAACTATATCACAATAATTTAATTTTTTTGTAAAAAATTGTAATTTTATTTGACATATTAAAAAAAATTTCTATACTAAGTAATAAATACAGTATAGGAGTACATATGAATAATGAAGTAAAAGTAACACATACGCTTGCAGATCCTGCTCCATTCGGGCTATTTGGTCTTGCAGTGATAACTTTTGTAGCATCTACTCAAAAGTTAGGGTTAACAACTGGAGTATCCGGACTTATACCTTGGGCTATATTTTTAGGATCTATAACTCAATTTTTAGCCTGCATAATTGATTTTAAAAAGGATAATGTATTTGGAGCAACTGTCTTTGGAGCTTTTGGATTATTTTGGAGTGCTGTTGCTTTTGTATGGCTAATTTCTACAGGAGTATTTGGAGAAAATATGCAAAAAACTCTTGATATGAAACAGTTTGGAATTGTATGTATTGCCTATTTATTTCTTGTAGGTCCTCTTACAATAGGTGCTGCTGAAGCTCATAAAGTTTTATTTTTTATATTCTTGGCTGTTGATGTTCTGCTTATAGCAATGGCATTAAACTATCTAGGTATAGCTCCAAAAGAAACACAATTTATAGCGGGAATATCAGAACTTGCTGCTGCTTTAATAGGTTTTTACGGATGTGCTGCCGTAGTATTAAATAAGAATTTAGGAAGAGTAGTATTACCTGTCGGCAAACCATTAGGTATATTTAAAAAAATATCATAATTAATAAATATCAAGTTACTATAGACTATACATTTTTAATGTATAGTCTATTTTTTATACAAAATAAATAAAAAAAATATGATAACTAAATATCTGATTATTACGATAATAATTATGATAACAAAATTTAGTTGACATATTACAGTTTTTTCTATATTATGTTATAATAATATTATAAGGTGATAAAAAGTTATGAGATTAAAAATAGCAATTTTAACTAT
>NZ_CALXRN010000115.1 GCF_944390595.1 uncultured Brachyspira sp.
CTGCATATCATAAAGCATATTAATAATCTGAGCTTGTATTGAAACATCCAATGCAGATACAGGCTCATCGCATACTATAAACTCAGGATTAACTGCTAAAGCACGTGCTATTCCTATACGCTGTCTCTGACCGCCTGAAAATTCATGAGGATACCTCTGTGCCTGCTCAGCATTAAGTCCTACAAGTTTAAGAAGATTTATTATTTTCTCTCTTCTTTCATCTTTTGTAGAATAAAGTTTATGAACATCTAGTGCCTCACCTATTATGTCTTCAACTGTCATACGAGGATTAAGTGAAGCATAAGGGTCTTGGAAAATTATCTGCATCTTTTTGGCATAGCTTCTGTAATTTGCTGTATTAACTTCTTCACCATCAAAAAATATCTTACCGCTTGTAGGCTTATAAAGATGAAGCAGAGTTCTTCCAAGTGTTGTTTTACCGCTGCCGGATTCTCCAACAAGTCCGAATGTCTCTCCCTTATTTATAGTAAAAGATACACCATCAACAGCTTTTACAGTTTGTATGCTTCTTCCAAAGAATCCGCCTTTTATTTTAAAATGTTGTTTCAAATCTTGTATTTCTATTAAAGGTTTCATAAAAACTCTCTTTACTCATTAATACTTTATTGTTTATTTAGGCATCTGATGCAGCCAGCAAGCCGAAAAATGCCCTTTCTCAAATTCTGTTATAGGAGGCTTATTATCAATACATACCTTCATACACTCTTCACATCTTGTACTAAAAGGACATCCTGCTTTCATATTAAGCAAGTCAATAGGAGTTCCCTCTATAGGAATAAGTCTGTCCTGTTTTATATCAATACGAGGAAGAGATTTCAAAAGTCCTAATGTATAAGGATGTTTAGGACGTTCAAATATATCAAATACTGTTCCTCTCTCTACTATTCCGCCGCCGTACATAACTATAATATCATCGGCCATATCGGCAACAATACCAAAGTCATGCGTAATAAGAATAACTGCCATATTGATTTTTTTCTGTATATCTTTTATAAGTTCAAGTATCTGTGCCTGTATAGTAACATCAAGTGCAGTTGTAGGCTCATCAGCTATAAGTATTTTAGGATCTCCTGCAAGTGCCATTGCTATCATTATACGCTGACGCATACCTCCTGAAAGCTCATGAGGATATTGATTTATTCTTCTTCTAGGCTCATTAATACCAACTAAAGTTAAAAGCTCAACTATTCTTTCAATTGCATCTGTTTTGCTAATCTTTTGATGCGTAGTTAATGCCTCCATAAGCTGATCGCCTATAGTATATACCGGATTAAGACAAGTCATAGGGTCTTGGAAAATCATTGATATTTCATTTCCTCTAATCTTTTTCTTTTCATGCTCAGAAAGTTTAAGCAAATCCCTGCCCTCAAAAATTATTTCACCATTCATAACTTTTCCAGGCTCATCAATAAGGCCCATAATAGAATATGCTGAAACACTTTTTCCGCTTCCGGATTCTCCTACTATACCCAAAACTTTAGATCTATCTAGTTTATAAGAAATATTATTAACTGCCTTAACTTCTCCAAGCGGAGTAAAAAAAGACACACTTAAATTTTTAACTTCTAATAAATTATTGGTATTATTTTCCATGAAAATATCCCCTTTTATAACCTTATATTCAAATTATCTATTTTTCATTCTAGGGTCTAAAGCATCTCTTAAACCATCGCCTACCAAATTAAAGCAAAGTATTATAATACTTATTAAAGCAGCTGGGAAAAGCAATTGATAAGGATAAGAATAAACACCGCTTACCGCATTGGAAGTTAAAGAACCAAGTGAAACCATAGGAGCACTAACTCCCAAACCTAAGAAACTTAAAAATGCCTCAACAAATATAGCATTAGGTATTTGAACCATTGCAGAAACTATTATTGCTCCCATTGCATTAGGTACTAAATGCTTGAAAATTATTCTTCCATGAGAAGTACCCAAAGCTCTGGCTGCTGTTATAAATTCCTGACCTTTTAATGCTAAAATCTGCCCTCTTGTCATTCTAGCCATATTAGTCCAATAAAGAAGAGATATAACTATAAATATGCTGAAAAGCCCAGGACCTAAAAGCCCTATTCCTCTTAATGATTCATTTTGTAAAAACAGCTTATCCATAGGTGCTTTCAATACAACAGATAATAATACAACTACTAAAAGTGTAGGTACAGCACTTATTATATCAACTATACGCATCATTATATTATCAAGCATTCCTCCGAAATACCCTGATATAGAACCGTAAACTATACCAATAATAACAACTAAAGTAGCAGATACTATACCTATTAAAAGAGATATTCTAGCTCCTATCATACATCTTACAAGCAAATCTCTTCCTAAAGTATCAGTACCGAATGGATGCTCTAATGTAGGAAGGCTGTTTTCCACACCTCTGTTTATTTGTGCATATCCATATTCAGATATCATAGGTATAATTATAGATAGAACTGCTATAACAGCTATTATAATAATAGAAACTAAAGCAACTCTGTTTTTCTTGAATCTTCTGTATGCATCCTGCCAATATGTTACGCTTTCTCTTTTTACTTCAGCAGATGCTTTTTCTTCCTCTGTAGCCTTTACAAATAATGATTTATCTAAACTTTGCATATTTTCCATTTAAGCCGCCTTTATAACTTAATCTTGTATTTTTATTCTAGGGTCTATAATACCGTAAGATAAGTCAACTAAAAAATTCATAGCTATTAAAAAAGCCCCATAAAATATTGTAACACCCAATATTGTAGGATAATCCCTTTGAGTTATGCTTTCTACAAAATATCTTCCAAGACCAGGTATATTAAATATTTTCTCAACTACAAATGAACCTGTAAGAATAGCAGCAGCTAAAGGTCCTATATATGTAACTATTGGTATAATAGCATTTCTTAAAGCATGTTTAAATATTATAATACCTCTTGATATTCCTTTCGCTCTTGCTGTTTTTATATAATCTTGGTGAATAACATCAAGCATGGAACTTCTCATAAGTCTAGCCATAAAACTTAAAGAACTGAAAGATAAAGCAAATCCAGGCATTATATACTGAGCAAATGAATCAAAACCATAAGCTGGAAGAAGTTTTAACTGTACTGAAAACACTATAATAGAAACTGTAGCAACAACAAAACTAGGAACTGCTATACCTAAAGTAGCGGCAACCATTACTGCCCTATCTACAAGCTTACCATGTCTTAATGCTGCAACTATACCAAACAAAACTCCTATAGTAGTAGAAATAAACATACTAAATATACCAAGTCTAAAGGATACTGGGAAAGCTCTTATTATAGTGCCTGAAACAGACTGACCTATCTTTGTAAGAGAAGTACCCAAATCTCCTTTAATAGCATTTTTTAAATAATTACCATACTGTACTATAAGAGGTTTATCTAAACCATACTTCTTATTTAAATTTTCTAATGCAACAGCACTTAATGGTTTTTCCCCAACAAATGGTCCGCCAGGAACAGTGTGCATCAAAAAGAAAGTTATAGTCACTATAACAAATAATGTTAAAAGTGAAATTAATAATCTTCTAATAACATAAGAAAACATAAGAAATACCCTTCATTTTAAAAAAATTAAAATTATTATTGACAGTATATTATCTAATAAAAATTAACTTTTGTCAAACTTTAAATGCTTTTAATTTTTACACAAATTTATTCAATGTCAAAAAATATATACCCCACCTATATATTTTTATAATAAAGGCATATACAGAAAAAATAAATCTGTATATGCTTCATTATTAATATATTATAATAATTCGCCAAATTTTCTAATATATACTTTCTTTAATAATGTAACTAATAATATATAAGCAAATATACAAGGAACTAAAAATATAAAATAAGTTTTAGGCAATGATACAAAACCTAAATGATGTCCTAAATTTGTAAACGGCACTATAGATAAAATTATAATGCTTGAAAAAGTTAATAAAAATACTTGTTTTGAAGGTCTGCTTTCTATAAAAGGAATTTTAGCAGTTCTTATCATATATATAATCAAAACTTGTGTGCATATAGATTCTATAAACCAGCCTGATTGGAACATAGAAGTATACATTGTTTTTATATTAGCTAAATCTGCACCATTATAATAATTGCCTAATTTATTATATAATATTCGATTAGAAACGAATAATGGACAGAAAACAAAGTACATTATTAAATAAGTACTCCAATCAAATATAGAACTTACAGGCCCCATCCAGCACATAAAATTTCCTATACTTGAAGCGTCCCATTTTCTTGGAAGTTTCAAAAATTCTTTATCAACATTATCCCAAGGTATTGAAGTGCAGCTTAAATCATATATTAAATTTAGTATGATCAAATGCACACTTTGCATTGGTATGAATGGCAATAGTATAGAAGCCATTAATACAGAAAACATATTTCCAAAATTTGATGAAGCAGTTATTTTTATATACTTTATCATATTGGCATAAGTTTTTCTTCCTTCTATTATGCCTTTTTCTAATACGGTTAAATCCTTCTCTAATAATATTATATCAGCAGCTTCTTTAGCTATATCAAAAGCACTGTCAACTGAAAT
>NZ_CALXRN010000116.1 GCF_944390595.1 uncultured Brachyspira sp.
TGCCTACAGATATAGATGGACTAACTCTATTATAGCTATTTTTTATAGTGTAACTTCCATTATCCATATTTCTAACTATATCATTTATTTTGTCATAATTCAATCCTAAGTATAATCCCGTTATAAAACTAATTTCTCCCCATATAGGTACTCTGAAATCTGTGCCGGTAAATATATTAAATAAATTTACAATATTAGATTTATTTAAACCCATTATGGCAAAAGTAATTCCGCCATAAAATGTGAACCATCCATATTTATAATATGCTGAAGCATGTATTTGCTCAAAACCGGAATCCATAAAATTTTCTTTTTCTTTATCATATAAGGATGAATCCCCAAGTATATCGCCGCTTATATGTGAGCATATATGTCTTAATGGAGTAAATCTCAATTTAAATTGATTATTATATATATAATCAAAGAACACTTCCACCTGCATATATGTTCCATACATCAAACTCTGACCATAATATTGATAGTAGCCTTTTTTATACTTTGAAAGAAAGAAATGAGTTAAATACCCAATACCTATTTTAAATCTGTGTTTATCTTTATATTTAAATGCTATAGGAGTTACTTCTGTTGCAAGGGTAGGGTTATAAAAAAAATCAATTTTGTCAAAATTGAAATTTGGATTTGGATACATTTCTTTTGCATTTAACACTTCTCCTATCCAAAATCTAGTACTGTATGAATTTGGATCAGTCCAACCTGAAAAATATCTGTCTGTTTTATAATTTTTCAGGGGATTAAATTCCCATTGAGTTTTAACAGTTTCTGTATAATTATCCATTTTTTCTTTTAGTGTATTGTTATTTGTATTTTGTGAATATATAGTAATACTATACAATACTAGTATTATTATTGTTTTTAACATAAAAATCATAAACCTTATTCCTTAAAACATATCGGGACATAATACATTTATATTTTTTTATGTCAATAACAACTTTTAAAACATTAGACTTGCATTCAAACCAATTCTGCTTTCCATGCTTCTGTATGAATATAACTGTTTTGATCTGGCATATTCATATTTTACTCCAATTATAAATCTGTAAATTTCAAATCCTAAACCTACACTTACAGATGGAGTCCATTCTTTACGGCTTTCATGCAGCGGATAACCTATTCCTTTTTTATCTCTTTTTATATCATTTAATTCATTTAAAAAAGCACCTATATATATGCCTGTTATTAAACTAATTTCACCCCATATAGGAAATCTAACCTCGGTTCCAGTAAAAATATTAAATACATTAACTATATTAGACTTTTTATATCCTGTTATAGCAAAAGATGTTCCTCCAAAAAAACTAAACCAACCCCATCTGTAATATGCAGATAAATGCATCTGTTCAAATCCTACATCTCTAAATTTTTCTTTATTTTTATCATAAAGAGTTTCATCTCCAAGTATATCGCCGCTTATATGCGAGCATATATGTCTTAAAGGAGCAAATCTAATTTTTAATTTATTATCAAATATATAGTCAAAATATGCTTCTACCTGCATATATATTCCATTTAGAAAAGTTGCTCCGTATAATTGATCTTGTCCTTTTCCATAGCTGCTGAAAAATAATTTTAGTGAATAAGCTACTCCTATTCTAAATCTGTGTTTATCCCCATTTAAGTTAAATGCAATAGGTGCCAAATCTACAGCAAGTTTTGGACTGAAATATAAAAGTACATTATTTAAATTAAAATTGGGGTTTGGATAAAGATTTTCTATATTAATAATATCTCCAAACCAGAAACTGCTGTTATAGTTGTCCGGATCCAGCCATGGTGAAAAATATTTATCGGTTTCATATATTCTAAGAGGATTATACTGCCATTTTAACTTTACTTTTTCTTTGTAATTATTCATTTTGTTTTCTAATGAATCATTATTATCTTGAGAATATAAATGTATATTGTAAAGAAGTATTATGAATATAAAAAAATATATCTTTTTCATTTTTTATCCAATATGTTTTATTTTATACATTCTAATATGAAATAATGATATTTTCAATACAAATTATATTTTCTTTGAAAGAAGGTTTATATAGGCTTCTGTTTCTATGTCATTTTCTGATATGCCTATATCGTTTAATATGGATTTTAATTGATATATTTGATTGTCTATTGTTTCACTAGAATTTAAGAATTCTATTTCTATAAAATTCCCAAGTTTTTTTATTTTTGATACTTCTACTAAAGCATTTTTATATATGAAAGCATAACCTTTTTTTTCTTTTCTAACATACTCTTTATATTTTTGAAGCTGTGCTAAAAAATTAATGATAAATCTTGATTTTTTCTTTGTTACTTTTATTTCTATTTCATCATTGACTTCTACACCATCAATTAATACTCTCTCTTTTGTGCAGAAAGTGTATCTTCCATGTTCCATTCTAAGTCTTATGCAGTCGCTTGTTCTTATATTACCATGTTTTATATCATTTTCTCTGGCATAATATATATCTTTTTTAAAATATTTTTTTTTGAATTTGGCATTTTTATAAAGAAAATTTAATACAGAGTCAAAGTCCCTAACATAAGCTTTTATTTCTATTTCAGAATTACCCATTTACTTAATATACATGAAATTTAAAAAATTGTCAAAATTAAGAATTTATATATTTTAATATTTTTTTTCTTAAAGAATCCCGTAAATTTCTTATTGGTATAAACCAAACTATTTTATTGATTAAGGTATTAATTATTTTATTTTTTTTATTCAAATCTTTATTTAGATTATCAGCATAGTTGCTTATATCATCTAATATCTTTTTATATAAAATATAATTTTTGTATTCTTTATTTAATTTTATTATTTGGTATTGAGCATAGTTAATTTCTCCTGCTATTTCTTTTTCCAAAGTTATTTGATTTGTAAAATCATATAAATGTTTATAAAAATCTTCTTTATAAACTGTTATATTAAATCTGATTAATACAAGATTAAATGTTCTAGCATACAAATATTTTATCGATTCTGCTTTTTGTTTTTTATAAAATTCTATAGAATTGAGCATTAATGCTATTGTATTAATAGCATTATTTAAATCTTTTGATATAGTTCCCATTATGGAATTATTTCTTTTCCTATAATAATAAATAGCTTTATGATTGTACGATGTTTTTTTATTAACTAATAATATCCTTTGATATAATTCCTCATCTTCAGCTCCAGATTTTATATTCATAAAAAATAAATCATTTTTTATTAAAAAGTCTTTTTTATATATTCTATTCCATACTGTTACAGACATACATTCATCTGTATACCATTTATCATCTTCTATACTAACACTTGATTTACCTTCAGTATGACGAAAAATTTTCTTTTTATTTTTTTCTATATTTTCTCCAAATAATATTATATTTAATGTGCTTGTTATATCTGAATCATATTTTTTAGCTGTATTATATAAATTTTCTATAAAATCATTTTTTATATAATCATCAGAGTCTATAAAGCTAATATACTCTCCATTTGAATTTTTTATTCCAGTATTTCTGGCAGGTCCAAGTCCTTGATTTTCTTTATGTTTGATTATTTTTATTCTATTGTCTTTTTTAGCATATTCTTCTAATATTTTATGGCTATTATCGGGGGAGAAGTCATCAACACATATTATTTCTATTTCTTTTAATGTTTGGTTTATAACAGAATCCAAACATTCTTTTAAATAAGGCTCTACATTATATACAGGTATAATTACACTAACTTTTATATTCATGTTTTATCCTTTTTTATTGTTGTAATTGATCAATAATATTTTGCACAAAAAAACCTATGCTTCAATCCTGTAATTGAAACATAGGTTGTAATTTT
>NZ_CALXRN010000117.1 GCF_944390595.1 uncultured Brachyspira sp.
CCCCCTCAGTAACATCGGATTCATATATTCTTGTCATATAATTATCACCTGTTCTTTTAGGCTCAGTATAATAATCCAAATTATAACTATTATCAGGAAGATAAGAAACTCCATTCTTTGATACATAGTAAGTAAATTTTCCATTATTAACACCATATTCATCTGAGTTAACATAATTTGCATCATTATCAATAGCATTAGGTTCAAAAGCAATTGAAAGAGCACTTATATGATCTGAAAGGCCATTAAAAAAATTATATGTCTGTTTCTCATAAGCTTTTCTATCTCTTATTCCATCTTTATATAAATTTTCAAGAACAATTTTCAATCCCATTACATTATGCAAACTTATTTCTATAGTATTATTTATATCATTAGCCTCAGATTTGGCTGTATCCTGAAGTATTTTATATGAAAGATTTTTAGTAATTTTATTAACATAAGAAATAATAAAAACATTTGATATAATTATCATTATTAATATTGGAACTAATATAGCAACAGTTATTTTAAATTGTAAACTTATTTTTTTAAACATATCATTATCCCCTTATTGATAAATAATATTTTAATAAAAATAAAATATTTTTCAATAAAAACCTTCTTATATAGAAAAATATTAGTAAAAAAAATAAAATATTAGCATATTTACATATACAAATAAATAATAACTTTATTTTTTTGTAATATAATATATAATTACTGAAAAATAATATAAAGAGGTCTTTATGGAAGTATCAGATAGAAGTTGGATTATTACATTACTTTTAGCTATATTCTTACCTTTTCACAGATTTTATGTTGGTAAAATATGGACTGGAATATTATTCTGGCTTACAGCCGGAGGATGCGGAATATGGTACATAATAGATATTGTAATGATACTATTAGATAAATTCACTGATAAAGAAGGCAGAAAGTTAAGAAAATAATCTTGCTGGCTTTTTAATACTATAGTGATATTTCATAAATTAAATTATTAAACTAACTTCGGATAAATATATGTTTCTAAACTTAACTTTCTCATTAGTAGGCGGCTTCGGACTTTTCATGTATGGTTTGAAAGTATTTTCAGATGGTTTGCAGGAAAGTACAGAAAATGCTTTAAAAGAAATTTTACATAAAGTAACTCAAAATAAAGTGTTTGGAATAGCCTTAGGTTTTTTGATAACAGCTATAGTACAATCAAGTAGTGCTGTTACAGTTATGGCTGTAAGTTTCGTAAATGCAAATATACTTACTCTTTCTCAAGCTATCAATATAATACTTGGAGCCAATATAGGTACTACAGTTACAGGATGGATCATATCATTAAATATAGATGTTCTCGCATTGCCTTCTCTTGGCATAGGTTCAATTATAGTAATATTTGGTTCTGAAAATAGAAAGCTAAGATTCTTTGGTGAAATACTAATGGGTTTTGGTATGATTTTCTACGGACTTATACTTATGAAAATGGCTTTTGAAGGAGTAAGAGGTTCTGAAGATTTTGAAAAAGTATTTTTGATGGCTAATGCTGATACTATGTATGGAAGATTCCTATGCGTAATCATCGGTATGGTTGTTACAGCTATAATACAATCAAGCAGTGCTGCATTAGGTGTTACAATATCTCTTGCAACTGTTGGTTTAATAGATTACCCTACTGCCGTTGCTTTAATACTTGGAGAAAACATAGGTACTACTATAACAGCCGTACTTGCTACATTAGGAGCATCTACTAATGCTAAAAGAGCTGCTTTAGTTCACTGTTTATTTAACATCATAGGTGTTATATATATGTTCTTCCTATTCCCATACTATATTAAATTAGTTAATACAGTAGTAGGATTTATGAATATAGGAGCTCCTGATCTAATTGTAAATAATAAATATGTTAATATATCATTTTATATTGCTGCAGCACACACAATTTTTAATATAGTAAACGTTATAGTATTCTATTTTCTAACTGAAAAATTAGAAAAGATTGTATGTTTCATTATAAAAGATAAAGATTCTGAAAAACATATAAGTGTTCTTGTAGACAGACTTTTAAATATGCCTATATCTGCTGAGATAGAAGTTAGAAAAGAAGTAGCATATATGGGAGATATTGCTAAAAAAATGCTTGCTAGAATACAGCAGTTATTTGATAATCCAAGCGAAAGGATATTAAATAAAATAAGAGACCATGAAAAAATGCTTGATAATACAGATAATGAAATACATACATTTTTGCTCAAATTACTTGGAAAGAACACATTAAATTCTGCTGATATTGCTTCATTGATTAATATAAGCACATATTATGAAAATTTGGGAGATAATTTAAAAGATTTAGCAAAAGCAATAATTAAAGGAAATGAGAAAAAAACCTTATTCAATGAAACTCAAAAACATGATATATTAAAAATGCTTGAAAACAATATGAAATTTATAGATTATTTATCAAGCTTAATACTTGAATACTATTCATTAAATAAAGAAAAAACTTATGAAGAAGCTATGCAGAAATACCATGAAATAAAGGGATTTTATTATGAAGCAAGACAAAGACATTATGATAATGTTGATAAGTCATTGATACCTGCTTTGAATGCCCATTTATACGGGGATGTATTAGTTTATTTCAACAGATCTATCTCTAATCTTGTTAACATAGTAGAGGCTCTAACAGGAAAAGATAAATAAAATTTAAAAGGATAATATTTTGAAAAAAGTATATATAGCTGGTCATAAAGGTTTAGTAGGCAGTTCAATAGACAGAGTACTTACTAAAAATGGTTATACAAACATAATAAGAAAAACACATTCAGAATTGGATTTAAGAAACAGAGAAGAGGTTTTTAATTTCTTCAAAAAAGAAAAACCAGATTGGGTATTTTTATCTGCTGCTAAAGTTGGCGGAATATATGCTAATAATACATACCCGGTTGATTTTTTGCTTTATAATTTACAAATTCAAAATAATATAATAGAAGCATCTTATGAAAACAATGTAGAAAAATTAATGTTTTTAGGTTCAAGCTGCATATATCCTAGAGAATGCCCTCAGCCTATTAAAGAAGAGTATTTACTTTCCGGATATTTAGAAAGCACAAACAGGCCTTATGCATTAGCTAAAATAACAGGAATAGAGTTATGCGATGCATACAATAGACAATACAATACAAATTACATTGCTGTTATGCCTTGTAATCTCTATGGAATAAACGATAATTACCATGAAGAAAATGCTCATGTAATACCAATGCTTATTAGACGTTTTCATGAAGCAAAAATAAATAATTTAAAAGAAACTGTTATTTGGGGAAGCGGAACTCCTTTAAGAGAATTTATGTTTTCTGATGATTTAGCAGAGGCTTGTCTTTATCTAATGGAAAATAAAAATGCTGATGATATAGGAAAATTTATAAATATAGGTTCAGGTAAAGAAGTAACTATTAAACAATTAGCAGAATTAATAAAAAAAGTTATAGGATTTGAAGGAGAAATAAAGTTAGACAGTTCTAAACCTGACGGCACTATGAGAAAATTGCTTGATGTTTCAAAAATTAATTCTTTAGGCTGGAAATATAAAACAGAATTAGAAGATGGATTAAAAATAGCATATAATGATTTTTTAAATAACTACAATAAAAAGTAATAAAATTATAAGGATACTAAATGAAAAAAGCACTTATTACAGGAATTACAGGACAAGATGGTTCTTATTTGGCAGAACTTTTATTAGAAAAAGGTTATGAAATACATGGAATAATTAGAAGAAGTTCTTCTTTTAATACAGAGAGAATAGATCATTTATATAAAGATCCGCATATTAATGATGTAAAAATGTTTCTTCATTATGGTGATTTATCAGATAGTTCTAATCTTTCAAGATTATTAGAAAAAATAGAACCAGATGAAATATATAACTTAGCAGCCCAAAGCCATGTTAGGGTTAGTTTTGATATGCCTGAATATACAGCTGATGTTGTAGGACTTGGTACAATAAGAATATTAGATGCAATAAAAGAAACTCAAATAAAAACAAAATTCTATCAAGCATCAACAAGCGAATTATATGGTAAAGTTGTTGAAACTCCTCAAACGGAAAAAACTCCTTTCTACCCTAGAAGTCCTTATTCTTGTGCTAAATTATACTCTTACTGGATTACTGTTAATTATAGAGAAAGTTATGATATGTATGCATGTAACGGCATATTATTTAATCATGAAAGCCCAAGACGAGGTGAAACTTTTGTAACAAAAAAAATTACCCATGCTATTGCAAGAATTTTAAATAAAGAACAGGATAAATTATATTTAGGTAATTTAGATTCAAAAAGAGACTGGGGATATGCTAAGGATTATGTTGAGGCTATGTGGCTTATGCTTCAGCAGGAAAAAGCTGATGATTATGTTATAGCTACCGGAGAAACTCATTCTGTAAGAGAATTTCTTGATGAGGCTTTTGGACTTGTTGGACTTGATTGGAAAAAATATGTTGAAATAGATCCTAGATATTACAGACCTGCTGAGGTTGATATTTTACTTGGTGATCCTACAAAAGCAAAAGAAAAATTAGGATGGCAGCCAAAAACTACTTTTAAAGAATTAGTAAAAATAATGTTGGACTATGATTTGAAAAGTGTTGGTTTAAGTTTAGATAAATTTAAAAATTAAATATTTTATGAGTAATAAATTAAAATTAAAAAAAAATTTAATTGAATATTTAGTATGGCCTATTCCATTTAAAAAAATTAGAAATAGTATAAGAATTAATTCTGTATATTTAAAAGATTTAGGCTATAAGATAAATTATAATCATTATAAAAATACCATAAAAGGTAAAAAAACTTTTTTTATAAGAAATGATTGGTCTGTAAATGAAAAAGAATTTGAATATAATGGATTTTATCATTTAATAAAAAATGACTATATTAATGATTTAGAGATAAGCTATAATGCTGATATAGAATATTTTGGTCCTGTAGGAAGCAGATATTTTTTAGAAAATTCTAAAGCAAAAATAAAAATTTTTTATACCGGTGAAT
>NZ_CALXRN010000118.1 GCF_944390595.1 uncultured Brachyspira sp.
ACTTACGGACTTGAAAGAATATGTATGTATCTTCAGAATGTTGATAATGTATATGATTTGGAATGGGGACATGGCATAAAATACGGAGATGTACATTTACAAAGTGAAAGAGAATTCTCTAAATATAATTTTGAAATAGCTGATACAGATATGTATTTCAGACATTTTAAAGAATACGAAGAAGAATGCGACAGATGTTTAGCTAACGGATGCGTTCTTCCTGCTTATGATATGGTTATGAAAAGTTCGCATGTATTCAATATGCTTGATGCTAGAAATGCTATAAGTGTTACTGAACGTGCCGGATATATAGCAAGAGTTAGAGAACTTATGAAAAAAGTTTCTGCTGCTTATATAGAATCAAGAGAAAAAATGGGATATCCATTAATAAAAAATAAATAATATTTAAACATTAAAAATAAAAAAGGCTGGTATATGATAATATATATCAGCCTTTTATTTATATATAACTTTTTATTTCTTCCAAAAATTTTTTGAAAGTATTATTTATACTATCTTCCCAAGTATTATGAGTAAATATTATATGAGCTGTCTCTCTGTATAAAGGATCTCTTTGTTTTGAGAGTTCTAATAATTTATTTTTATCTTTGGCAAGAAGAGGTCTTTCTCTAGGATCTATATTATCAAGTATAATATTAGGGCTTCTGTCTATAAAAATTGTTAATCCTTTTTCTTTCATAATTTTTCTATTTTTTTCTGCTAATACTATACCGCCTCCCGTTGATATTACAGTATTATTTAAATTACTAAGCTCTTCTAAAACATTGCTTTCAATATCTCTAAAATAAGTCTCTCCGCTGTCAGCAAAGATATTCGTTATAGTTTTGTTTTCTCTTTTTTCTATAAATGAATCCATATCATATAAAGTATAATTTAAATGTTTTGCAAGCATTTTAGATAATACACTTTTACCGCATCCCGGCAATCCTATTATAAATATAGTGCTGTAATTATTATTCATCGTACTGCCCCAATATTACTAAATTCTCAACGCTTCTTTCAAAATCCATTAACTCATCATTATACTTATCAAAATCACCAGTCATATCAATATAAAAATAATACTGCCACTTTCTATCGCTATGAGGACGGCTTACTATAGAAGTTAAATTAAAACATTTTAACTTATCAAGAGAATTAGCTAAACTTCCATTCTCATGCGGAAGCAAAAATCTTATAGTCATTTTATTTCCAGTTCTTAAAGAATTATCATAGTTAGCAACTATTATAAAACGAGTTGTATTTCCTTTTATGTTTTCAATATTTTCTTTTAACATTTCCAAGCCATAAATTTTGCATGCATTTTTATTTGAAATAGAAGCAATAGTTTTATCATTTTCATTTGCAACTATATATGCAGCCTCAGCTGTGTTTGATGCTGCAGCCTCTTCAAAATCGTTTTCTTTTATAAAATTTGAACATTGCTTTAAAGCCTGATGATGAGATATAACTTTTTTGATATCTTTTATACTGCTTCCTTTCTTTGCCATAAGTCCGTATTCTATAGGAAGATAAATTTCTCCTACAATTTTGCAATTATAGTCAGCTAGTATATCCAATACTTCATTAACCATGCCTGTAGAAGAATTTTCTAAAGGAAGAACTCCGTAATAACTTTCACCGTTTCTTATACTTTCTAGAACCTCATCAAAATATGCTTTTTTTATAAACTTCGCATTATCTCCGAAAAATTTACAAGCAGCTTCATGTCCGTTTCCTCCCTCGCGTCCCTGATAAACAACCGTTTCATCATACTTTATTTTATTTTTATTATCACTCTCTGTTTTTGCTTCATCAATTAAATGTTTCTGCAGCTGCTTTGATGTATACATTATATCATTATACATAGTTGTAATAAGAGATGATAATTCTTTATTCTCAAGCAATTCAATCTTACTTGCAATAACCTCTTTTTCTCTCTTAGGATCAAATATAGGAATATTGTTTTTTTTCTTAGTTTCCCCAACCATTAAGCTAATTTTCATTCTTTCATCTATTAAATTTATTATTTGCTTATCTATTATGTCAATTTCATTTCTTAGTTTAATTAACTCTTCATTCATAAAAAATTTCCTTACAAACTTTAATATGTAGATTATACAAAAATGAATACAAATTGTAAAGTGTTTTATAAAATACATATTTTTTATAAAACATATATTACATTTATATTGTTTTTTATATATTTTTTGATTGATTATGATTGTTTTTGATTGAATTTGATTGATTTTTATGTTTTTTTTTATATAATTATTAATATAAAGATTAAATAAAGGCTGAATTAAATGCTTAAAGTAAGCAGATACGAATTAATATTAGAACTCATAAAAGATAAAAAAAATATTAAGCTGGAAGAATTAATTGAAAAACTTAATGTATCTGAGGCAACCATAAGAAGAGATTTAACATTTCTTGAAGAAGCCGGAAAAATCAGAAGAGTTCATGGAGGAGCAATACTAATTGATTCTGAAGAAGAAAGTTTAATATATAAAAAAGAAATTCATTCTGAAGAAAAAGAGAAAATAGCAAAGTTTGCAGCTTCTTTTGTTGAAAGAGGCAGTATTATATATTTGGATGCAGGAACTACAGTATTTGCAATGATTAAATATTTAGCCGGTATAGAAAATATAAAAGTTATAACAAACGGACTTACTCATGTAGAAGAACTTTATAATAAAAAAATAGAAACGTATTTAATAGGCGGAAAGATAAAAATGCTTACAGGTGCTTTAGTCGGAGCAAGTGCTGCTTTATCAATTAAAAGCTTCAATTTTGATTTAGCATTTATGGGAGCAAACGGTATAGATATTAACGGATATTCAACTCCGGATCCTGAAGAAGCATTAATAAAAAATGAGGTTTCTTTAAAAGCTGATAAAACTTATTTTTTATGCGATGAATCTAAATTTAATAAAAAAAATTTAATAAATTTTTGTAATTTGGAAGACACATATTTAATAACTAATGCCAAAGAAATCAATGATGATATAAAAAATAAATTAAAAGGATTATATATTATTTAATTAATAAAAATAGGGAGATTATTTATGGTATATACTTTAACATTAAATCCTGCTGTTGATTATTATATAGATATGAATAACTTTGAAGAGGGAGAATTAAATAAAGTTAATAATGCCTATACATTAGCCGGAGGTAAAGGCATAAATGTTTCAAAAGTTCTTAAAAATTTCAATGTTGATTCTATAGCTTTAGGATTCTGCGGAGGCTTTACAGGAGATTATATAAAAAAACATCTTAAAGAATACGGCATAAAAGAAAATTTTATTTATTTAGAAGAAGATACAAGAATAAATATAAAATTAAAAACTGAAAAAACAGAAAGCGAAATAGCAGGAAAATCTCCTAATGTACCAAAAGAAAAATCAGATGAATTATTAACATTTATAAATACAAATATAAAAGAAAATGATATATTAGTATTATCCGGAAGCGTTCCAAATTCTGTTTCAAGCTCCATATATAAAGAAATAATAAATAAATCATGCAAAAATATAAAAATAATATTAGATGCCAGAGATGAAGCATTTAAAATTGCAGTAAAAGAAAAAGTATTTCTTACAAAACCTAATAAAAAGGAATTAGGAGAATATTTTAATAAAACAATAGAAACTACAGAAGATATCATAAAGTATGCAAAAGAATTAATAAAAGAAGGAAGCGAAAATGTAATAGTATCATTGGGTAAAGAAGGCTCTGTTCTTGTAACAAAAGATGAAGTATATATAGGAAATGCTCCTGAGGGCAAATTGATAAGTTCTGTTGGCTCAGGAGATTCTATGGTAGCAGGAATAGTTTACGGACTAAGTAAAAATTTAAGTTTATCTGATGCTTATAAATATGCTATAGCAAGCGGAAGCTCTACAGCATGTTCTGAGGGACTGACAACATTTGAGAATATGAATAACTTTTTAGAAAAAGTAGAAATAAAAAAAATTAATTAATGTTATAAATAAATGGAGGCTAGCAATGCTAAAAGACGTTATAACTTTAGATTGTATAAATATTGATTTAAAGGGACAAACAAAATCAGAAATTATAGATGAAATGGTTGATATTCTCTATAATAATGGTAAATTAAATGACAGAGAAGAGTATAAAAAAGAAATTCTTAAAAGAGAGGCACAAAGTTCAACAGGTATGGAAGAAGGAATAGCTATACCTCATGGAAAGACTAAAGCTGTAAAAATTCCTACTGTGGCAATAGGAATTTCAAAAAAAGGTGTTGATTATGAATCTTTAGACGGCGAGCCTTCTCATTTATTTTTTATGATAGCAGCTCCGGAAAACTCTAACGATTCTCATATTGAATTATTATCCAAAATAACTACTTTACTTCTTGAAGATGATATAAGAGAAGCATTATTAAATGCTAAAAGCAAAGAAGAAGTATTAGATATATTAATGAAAAATGCTGAAAAGGATAATGAAGATTCATCTCTAAATCAGGAAAATAATTCTGAAAATACATATCAAGTATTAGCTGTAACAGCTTGTCCTACCGGAATAGCACATACTTATATGGCAGCAGATGCATTACTCAAAAAAGGAAAAGAATTAGGAATTACTGTTAAAGTGGAAACTAATGGTTCAAGCGGTGTAAAAAATGAACTTACAAAAGAAGAGATAAAAAATGCAAAAGGCATAATAGTAGCTGCTGATAAAAATGTTGCTATGGAAAGATTTGCAGGAAAGAATGTTGATATAGTAGGTGTAAAGGAAGCTATAAAAAATCCTGAACAGTTAATAAGAAATGCTGTAAATCAAACTGCACCAATATATCAGTCAAGCAATGATGCTTCTACTTCAAATAATAGATTTGCTAAAAAACCTAAAACCGGAGTATATAAGCATTTAATGTCAGGAGTATCAAATATGCTTCCTTTCGTTGTAGGAGGAGGTATACTTATAGCTTTTTCATTTATGTTTGGAATTAATGCAAGCAATCCTAATGATCCTTCTTACAATTATTTTGCGAAGCTTTTAAATGATATAGGCGGCGGCAATGCTTTCTTCTTAATGGTACCTGTAATGGCTGCATTTATAGGTATGAGTATTGCCGACAGACCTGGATTTGCTCCTGCTATGGTTGGAGGCTTAATATCTTTAAATAGCGGCGGCGGTTTCTTAGGCGGTTTAATAGGAGGATTTTTAGGCGGATATATAACACTTTTACTAAAAAAAATATCCAGCAAATTGCCTGACAGTTTGGAAGGAATAAAGCCTGTTTTATTATATCCATTATTCGGTATATTCTTTACAGGTGCTATTATGTACCTATTTATAGTAGAGCCTATAGCAGCAATCAATTCAGGACTTTCAGTATTTTTAAAAAGTTTGGGAACTGGAAACTTAATACTTCTTGGTGCTATATTGGGAGCTATGATGTCAACTGATATGGGAGGACCTATAAACAAGGCTGCTTTCACATTCGGAATAGCAATGATAGCTTCAGGAGATTATGCCCCTCATGCTGCTGTTATGGCAGGAGGTATGGTTCCGCCTTTGGGAATAGCATTAGCTACTACAATATTCAGAAATAAATTCACAGCTGATGAAAAAGATGCTGGAAAAACATGCTATATTATGGGATTATCATTTATTACTGAGGGAGCTATACCATTTGCCGCATCTGATCCTATAAGAGTATTGCCTTCATGTATAATAGGTGCTGCTATTTCAGGTGCTTTATCTATGGCTTTTCATATAGAACTTAGAGCCCCTCATGGAGGATTATTTGTACTTCCTATAGTTAATAATCCGGCATTATACCTGCTTGCTATAGTTATAGGTTCTGTTATCACTGCTGTAATACTTGGATTTATAAAGAAACCCGTAAATAACTAACATATATTCTTCGAAAAAAGGCTAGAGTTTATATCAAACTCTAGCCTAAATTTTTTAACAATTAAACTTATTCTAAATAACATTTATGAAATCTATGCAAACCTAAAGAATCATAATAAATATCTTTAAGTTTTGGAGATACAAGCAATGGTTCTGTATAATAATATATAGGTATTATAGCTTCTTCTTTCATAAGCATTTCTTCAGCCTTATGCATAGTCTCCATTCTAAACTTTTGATCACCGGAAAGCATAACTTCATTAATCATATCATCATAAGCCTTATTACTATAAACACTATAGTTGTTTGGAGAATAGCTTACACATAAAGTCATAAAATTAACAGGATCATCAAAATCACCATTCCATCCGCCGCGTGCCATAGTAATGTTTCTGTCATATCTAGTCTGTAAAAATACAGCCCATTCTTCCTGTGTTAAAGTAACATCAATACCAAGATTCTCCTTCCACATTTGCTGAACAGCCTCAAATATTTTTACATGTATTCCAGGATCAGCTTTAAACTCCATAACAGGAAAACCTTCTCCATTAGGATATCCGGCTTCAGCCATTAATCTTTTAGCCTCTTCAACATTTTTAGCATATCCTTCTTTACTTACATCAATATATTCTCCGGCATTTTCTCTAAAATCGCCTTCATAATCTGATATACCGTAAGGAACTAATGCACCTGCTGGTTTTTCTCCTCCCATAGTTACCTGCTCTACTATATAATTTCTATCAATAGCAAGAGATAATGCTCTTCTTACTCTAACATCCTTTAATATATCATTAGTTAAATTTAAGCAATAATAATATGATGATATTCTAGGCTTAATAACTATAAGTCCGTCTTCCTGCAATGCTTTTATATCCTGTCTAGGAAAAGATCTGGCAAAATGCAAATTTCCGCTTTTAACTCCTGCTACAGAACCAGTTTCATTTTCCATTAAAACAAATGTAAGTTTATCAGGAACTATGTTTTCTATATTCCAGTAATTAGTATTTTTTTCCATAACAAGACTTTCATCTCTGTTTCTCTCTACAAGTTTGAAAGCACCATTTCCAATATAAGTATCTGCTTTTAATGTCCATTTGTCTCCATACTTATCTATAATATCTTTTCTTAAAGGATAGAAAGTAGGAAAACTTAAAAGCTCCAAAAAGTAAGCTGTAGGAGCTTCTAATGTAACTTCTAAAGTATAATCATCAATAGCCTTTACTCCTAAACTTTCCTTAGGCATATCGCCTGCTGTTATTGCCTTAGCATTTTTTACAGGTTCATGCTGATATCCGTATTGACTTCCAGTAGCAGGATCAACAACCCTTTGCCAAGAATACACAAAATCATTGGCTGTAACAGGTTTGCCGTCTGTCCATTTAGCGTTAGTTCTTAATTTAAATGTATAAGTAAGACCATCTTCGCTAATTTCCCAGCTCTCTGCAACTGCAGGCGACAATTTACCATTAAAATCTTTTTCTACTAATCCCTCAAATGTATGTATTAAATAAAATACTGCATCCGAAGTAACATTAATACTTGGATCAATAGTATTAGGTTCAGGACCTGTGTTTATAAATATAGATATGCCGTCATTTGATGAAGCGGTCTTTGATGAAGAACATGCTGTTATGAACGACATAATAATAATTAAAATAAATGTTATACTTATCCTATTCATAATATACTCCTAAATAATATTTATTGAATTAAAGTAGATTTTTATTATTCCAAATATGCCTTAGAAAAACTATGTTTACCCATAGAATCATATTGAACGCCTTTTAATTTCGGAGATACCAATAAAGGTTCATTATAAAAATAAATGGGTATTATAGCCATATCTTTAATTAATAATTCTTCTGCTTTATGCATACTGATCATTCTATGGGAAGGATCTGTAATTAAAGTGGCACTTCTTATTAAATCATCATATCTATTATTACTGTAGACACTATTATTATTTGCTGAATAACTCAAAAATAGAGATAAAAAATTAATAGGATCATCAAAATCTCCATTCCAACCGCCGCTTGCTATTTCTATATTTTTATCGAATCTTTGAGTAACTAAATCTGACCATTCTAATTCTTCCAAAACAACATCAATACCAAGATGTTCTTTCCACATTTTCTGTATAGCTTGAAATATATACTTATGTACGCCATGAGTAGTTTTGAAAGTTAAAGTAGGAAATCCTGAACCATTAGGATAACCTGCAAGCATCATAAGTCTTTTCGCTTCTTTAACATTATCATCATAACTTCCTTTAGTTAAATCTATATAATCACCGCCATTCTCTCTAAAATCTCCGAAAAATCCTGATACTCCATAGGGAACTAAAGCCCCTGCAGGTCTCTCACCACCTTTTGTGATATTTTCAACTATATAGTTTCTATCTATAACTAAGGATAAAGCTTTTCGGACATTAATATCAGATAAAACGCTATTGGTTATATTGATAAAATAGAAATAACTTGCTACTCTTGGTACATTGTGTATATATCCGGATTTATTTAGAGATATTATATTCTCTCTTGGAAAATTTCTAGAAAAATGAAGCTCATTATTTAATACAGCATTAGCCGAATAATTATTGTTATTAGTTAATATAAATTCCAATTTTTTCGGATATACTTCTGCCTTATTCCAATAAAATTCACTTCTCTCCATAACAATAGATTTATTAAAATCTCTTTTTGTAACTTTGAAAGGACCATTACCAATAAAAGTTTCAGGAGATTTTGTCCAATTGCTTCCATGTAAAGATATTATATCTTCTCTTAAAGGATAAAAAGTAGGATATGCCAAAATTTCTAAAAAATATGTTAAAGGCAATTCTAATATTATTTCTAAAGTGTAGTCATCAATAGCCTCAACTCCTAGATATTTTGTCTCTATTTCTCCGCTATTAATGGCTTTAGCATTCTTAATAATATTATATTGATAAGCATATTTACTTTTTATTTGAGGATCGAATAATCTTCTGAAAGAATAAACAAAATCTTTAGCTACAACAGGGTTGCCGTCGCTCCAATAAGCATCATTTCTTAGATGAAAAGTATATACAAGTCCATCGCTGCTAACATTCCAGCTTTTAGCAACAGCAGGTATTATCTTACCATCCTTATCTTTATTTACTAAACCTTCAAATATATGAGTTAAATAAATTAATGTATCAGCTGTTACATTAACACTTGGATCTATTGTGTAAGGTTCCGAACCTATATTAATTACCAATTCCTGATCTTTATTAACCTGTTTATAAGGTACAGCCTCTTCTATTTCAGAACATGAAATGGACAATAAAAATACAGCGAATAAAAAATAATGTTTTAGCATACAGTATTCCAATAAATATTACATGATATATTTGAGTATATATTCTATATAAATTAATGTCAAATAGTATTTTTACTCTCTTAATTTAAAATAAGATATTATTTTCTTTAATTCTTTAACTTCATCTGATAAAAATTTGGATGATTCGGTAGCCTTATCAATAAACTGAGAATCTGTAGCATTGTTAACATCTTTACTAGAATCGTTAATCATATCAACATATTCATGTATTTTATCAGAATTATTTGAAACAGTATTAACTTTACCTTTTACAACAGTAATTATATCATTTAAATATTTTACTGTACTATTAATCCCTCTGCTCATATCCCCAATTTCATCATTTAATTTAAGATAATCTTCAGAAACATCCCAAGATATATCTCCATCTTTTATTTTAACAAGATTGTCATTCAATACATTAACTACTGATACTACTTTTTTATTTATAATAGAAGGTACAATAATTACTATAAATATAATTGTTGCTGATATTATAATCCATATCATTATTATTATTTTGTAATTACTTAAAAATTCTGCTTTAGCAGATACAGCTAATTCTATTCCCCAATACACATCATCAAACATATGTATTGGTTTGAAAAGATAAAAATATTTACTTGAGCTTTGTTTATTATATGATTCCTTTAATATAGTCTTATTAGAATATACTGTTTCTAATAAATCATTATTTCCATATATATCAGATGAATTAGTAATATTTTCACCTATGCGGTATCTATCTGTAGTGCAGTAAATAATATTACCTTTCTCATTAAAGAGTGAAATTGTAAATCCATTTGTATCTTCATAAAATGTAATATTATCTAAAGATAGATTTAAAGAAGATACAGCAATTATTTTATCATCTTTAGAAAATATTGGTATTGAGTATGTATACATAGGTACATATTTTCCGCGTACAGGATAATAATTTAATGATGTAATATGAGGCTTTCTGCTTTTTATAGTAGTATTCCAATAACTATATTTTAAATCTGTTTTTTTCATATCTGTTCTAGATACATTATTATCTTTATCTTTAAGTAAATATATACCTAATCTTCCATCAATATTTTGATAAAGGGGATTATTAACATACATACTGTCATTATCAATAGCATTAGAAGCAAATATTAAATATACAGATGTTGCATTAGTACTCATTTCATTTGCAAATTTTAGCATTAAATCTTCATATACTTCTCTCTCTCTAATATTATAATCATATAAATTTTCTATAGAATGTTTTATATTATTGAGATAGTTTAATTCTACATCAATTATACCTTCTATTTCAAATACTTCTTTATCAGACATTTGAGATATAGCAAATAACGACATTTGTTTTGTTATATTATATATATAAATTGTATTTATAATACCAAATATTAATATTATCGTTATTACAGGTATCATAATAAATAAACTTATTTTTATATTTAAGCTTACTTTATCATTCATAAAAACTCTCTCAATTTTTAATTTAATCTCTTAATTTAAAATATCCAATTACCTCTATTAACTCGCTTGCTTCATTAAGAAGAGACTGTGAGGAAGCGGTTGCCTCTTCAACCAAAGCAGCATTTTTTTGAACAGAAGAATCCATATTTCCTATAGCTAAATCAACTTGTTCTATACCTTTCTGCTGTTCCTGAGATGCTATATTGATTCTATCCATCATATTTGAAGCACTATCCATTTTCTGAGAAATATCTATAAACATTTCTTTAGAAGATTTTACACTTTCAGCAGCTAAATTAGTTTTTTCATTACTGTCTATTATAAGTGCCGTAATATTTTTTACAGATTCTTGAGTATTCTGAGCAAGATTTCTTACTTCACTTGCAACAACAGCAAAACCTCTTCCCTGTTCCCCTGCTCTTGCTGCCTCTACAGAAGCATTTAAAGCAAGTATATTAGTTTGAAAAGCGATGTTTTCTATAAGTTTCGTAATATCCATTATCTTAGAACTTGCCTCATAAACATCATTCATTTTATTAACACTCTCTTCTACTATTATACCGGCTTTATTCAATGATTCTTTAGCATCAGATACAATAGATGCACTTTCATATACACTTTCGGCTGATTCTTTTATAGCACTAGCCATTTCATTCATAGATGCCGCTGTTTCCTCTAAACTAGATGCCTGAGCCTCTGTTCTTTGAGATAAATCATTATTGCCTGCTAAAACTTGATTTGCAGCAATAGAAACTTGTTCAGCTGAATTTTTTACAGTTGTTACAACTTTATTAAAACTATTTAATATATTATCTAAGCTTGTAGCTATATCTCCCCACTCATCATTCATATTCAAAAAATTATCTGATATATGGAATGATATATCTCCGCTTGAAATTTTAGACATATCATTAGATAGAGATTTTATTACACTCACAACTCTAGTTCTAATTATAAAAGGAACCATTATAGATGCTGTAATAATTATTACCAAAGAAATTATAATCATAACATTTCTCAGCATATCGCTGTCTTTAAATATATCTTTGCTTGCCGCCATTATTTCAAGTATCCAATACTGGCCTTCTACAATTTCTAAAGGAATGAAATAATAGGTAGCATCTCCTTTATAATAAGATGTATAATCTTCAAATGATGTTGATTTGCCGCTTGATAATATTTCATATACATTATGAGTTTTATATTTAGGATACATGTCATACATATTTCTTCCCAAATCTTCATCATCTACTAAATCATATAATAAATTACCTTTATGATCAAACAAAAGTCCCTCTGAAGTTTCAAATGGGTTTATAGCTTCCATAGTGCTTTTTAATGTTTCTACATTTATGTCTGCAGTTATAACACCTATAGGTTTATTTTTATACATTATAGGTATAGCCCAAGTATACATTTTAACTATTTTATTATCACCCACATTAAATTCATATATTCCAGATAAATATTCTTTAGCCTTTCTTATAGGCTCTACATAATAATCAGCACTTATATCCTCTTTGGATAAAGCTCTTTCATTTATTTTATTATCAGATGATCTGGATACATAATATGTTTGCTGCCCGTCTGTCAAAGGATAATCATTTATAAAATTAATATCATTTCCTAAAGCATTAGTTTCAAAAGCTATCATAACTCCAATTACAGTATTAGGTAATATATTGAAAAAATTTCTGGTAACATTTTCATAAGCTCTTCTATCTGTAACACCTGAATTATACATATTTTCTAATGTATATTTAAGCCCTGTTATTTGATAAAGATCATCTTTTACAACAGCAGTTAATTTACTTCCTTCTCCTTTTCCTACCTCTTCTAAAATTTTATAAGATAATTTACTGCTAATATTTTGAACATAAATGATATTAACTATATTAGATATAGCAATCATTATTAATATTGGTATTAATATTACCAAACTAATTTTTACTTGAAGACTTACTTTCTTAAACATCTTATAGCCCCAATTATTTTATATTTAATATAAAGCATAATAAATATTAAACTTTAATTTTTCATTTAAAACAATTAAAATTAATCACAATAATTATATACAATTAAATATATATTTCAATAATAATTATTTTATTTTAGATAAAATAATTATAATATTCATTAATATTTTAATTTAAAATATTCTATAGATTTAATTAATTTATTAGCCTCGCTTAATAATGATTCTGATGAAGATGTAGCTTCTGATACTAAGGCGGCATTTTTTTGAACAGCAGAATCCATACTGCTTATAGCCATATTAACCTGATTAATTCCTTTTTCCTGTTCCTGAGCTGCGATATTAATTCTATTCATTATAGAAGAAGCACTGTCCATTTTTTCAAATATTTCATTAAAAATATTTTTTGATTCCTGAACACTTGCAGCAGCCAACTTTATTTTATCATTACTATCTGTGATTAATGAAGTGATATTTTTTACAGATTCTTGGGTATTCTGAGCAAGATTTCTTACCTCGCTTGCAACAACGGCAAAACCCCTTCCCTGTTCTCCAGCCCTTGAAGCCTCTACAGAAGCGTTTAAAGCAAGTATATTAGTTTGAAAAGCAATATTTTCTATAAGTTTTGTAATATCCATTATCTTAGAACTGGATTCATAAACATCATTCATTTTATTTACGCTCTCTTCTATTATTAATCCAGCTTTATTCAAAGACTCTTTTGCATTTGATACCATAGAAGTACTTTCATATACACTCTCAGCAGATTCTTTTATAGCACTAGCCATTTCATTCATAGAAGTAGCTGTTTCCTCTAAACTAGAGGCTTGTGTTTCTATTCTTTGGGATAAATCATTATTTCCCATCAAAACATCATTTGCAGCATTTGATACACTATCTGCAGAATTCTTTACAGTTGATACTATATTGTTTAAATTATCTATTGTTGCATCTAAATTTTTAGCTATATCTCCCCATTCATCATTTCTCATTGAAAAATGTTTGGATGTCTGCCAAGATATATCTCCATTAGATAATTTTTTTATATCAACATTTATTTTTGATATTATATTAGTAACTTTCATTTTTAATATTAAAGGAACTATTATAGAAATTACAATAATTATTATCATAGATATTAAAAACATGACATTTCTTATAGTATTGCTGTCTTTTAAAATAACTTAATTAGGGGCTGTTATTTTTAGTCCCCAATATTTATTTTCTATTATTTCCATTGGGGTAAATGAATAGGTATAATTCTTTTTCAATGTTCCGCTGAAAGCTTGAAACAATACATCTTTACCGTTTATGATATTATCAAATACATTATGCTCTTTATAAAAAGGATATATATCATGAAGCTCTTTAAATATATATTCTTTTTTATCACTGTCATAAACTATAAATCCGGAATTATCAAATAGAGTTGTAGTAGTACCTTCAAATAATTTTATACTATCTAATATATTATAAATAGAGTCTATAGGAATATCTATGCAAATTACTCCTATTGTAGTATTTCCTGATTTTATTGGTATAGCCCAAGTATAAATCATAGCATTATTATGCAAAGGAGAGCTGTATACATCTGTAACATATACTTTACCATTTTTTAAAACTTCCGTATAATATTCTTTTTGAAAAATATCTTTATTTAAATATGACTGCCCGATATTTTCTCCATTTCTTGATAAATAATAATTAAATCTCCCGTCAGCTGCTGCATATTTTTCTGAGTTTATATAATCATTATCATTTCCAAGTAAATTTGGTTCAAATACTATTAATAGTCCGATTACTTTATCTGGTAAATTTTTAAAAAAATTATCAGACATTCTTTCATAAAAATCTCTGTTTCCAATTCCTTCATTATAAAATCCCGATACAGTACTTGCAAATCCAATTACATAATCTGAGTCTTTTTCCATAAAATATTTTAATTTAGATACCTCATATTTAGCATTATTATTAAGTATGCTGTATATAAGCTCTACCGTAGATTTTCTTACATAGATAATATTTACCATATTTGAAATTATAAGCATTATAACTAATGGTATTAATATAAACAAACTTATTTTTACTTGTAAACTTACTTTTTTAAACATGTTAAAGATATCCCAACAAAATATAGTGTTATCATATAATTATATTACTTATTATATTATTTTCAATATTGTTTCATTTAACATGATAAAAAATTATATTAAAATATATTATTATAATCATTTTTAATAATTAAGATAATATATATTTATCAAACTAATTTTTAAAAGTAAAATAATTTCATAGTTTTTTATTTTTTTAATTTAAAATATTCTATTGATTTTACCAATTCATTAGCTTCGTTAAGCAATGACTCAGAAGCAGCAGTAGCTTCTTCTACTAAATAAGCATTTTTCTGAACAGCTGCATCCATATTATTAATAGCATTATTAACCTGATCTATTCCTTTTTGCTGTTCCTGAGCTGCTATATTTATTCTCTCCATTATATTTGATGCACTATCCATTTTTGCAAATATATCATCAAATATTTCTTTTGATTCTTTTACACTCTGAGCTGCTAAATGTATTTTATCTGTACTATCAGTTATTAAAGAAGTAATATTTTTAACTGATTCCTGAGTATTCTGAGCAAGATTTCTTACCTCGCTTGCAACAACAGCAAAACCTCTTCCCTGTTCTCCAGCCCTTGCTGCCTCTACAGAAGCATTTAAAGCAAGTATATTAGTTTGAAAAGCGATGTTTTCTATAAGCTTTGTAATATCCATTATCTTATTGCTAGATTCATAAACATCATTCATCTTATTTACACTGTCTTCTACTATAATTCCTGCTTTGTTTAAAGATTCTTTAGCTTCAGAAACCATAGAAGTGCTTTGCGATACTCCTTCAGCTGATTCTTTGATAGCACTAGCCATTTCATTCATAGATGCAGCTGTCTCTTCCAAACTGGATGCCTGTGCTTCTGTTCTTTGAGATAAATCATTATTTCCTGCTAAAACTTTATTGGCTGCTGTAGAAACCTGCTCTGCAGAATGTTTAACTGTTGATACAACTTTATTTAAATTACTCAATGTTAATTCAAATCCTCTTGCTATATCTCCCCATTCATCATTCATACTCAAAAATCTCTTTGATATTCTAGCAGATATATCACCGCGTGCCATTTTATTAATATCTTTAGAAATATATCCTATTATAGTAGTAACTTTATTTCTTATTATAAATGGTGCTATAATAGATATCATTATGATCATCATAATTGATATGATTGACATTATTTTTATAATTACATAAATATCTTTAAATATAACTTTATTAGGAACTACTATTTCTAACCCCCAATATTTTCCTTTTATCATTTCAATAGGAGTAAAAAAGTATGTTACATTTTGCTTCATACCTAAACCATAAGTCTCAAAAACAGATATTCTATTATTATTGATATTTTCTAATACATTATATTCTTTATAATTAGGATAAGCATCATATATGCGTTTAAATACATTTGCTGCATTAAGACTATTATATAAAGCAACTCCCTTATCATCAAAGAAAGCCACTTCTGTACCTTCAAATGGTTTTATTGCTTCTAAAATAGGATAAATAGATTTTATATCTATATCTATTCCTATGACACCTATAACTTTATTGCTGCTTATTATTGGCACACTCCAGCTGAAGAGTATTAGCTTTTCATTATCTATATTTGATTCATATATTTCTGTTATATAATTTTCTCCTGTTTGAATAGGTTTTATATATTGAGAATTCTGAAATTCATTTGCCGGTAATATTTGCGGTCCTTTCCTTGTCATATAATAATTAAATTTACCATTATATAATCTATACTCATCTAAATTTATATAATCATAATCATTTCCCATTGCATTAGTGGCAAAAAGTATAAATATTCCTTTCACATTATCAGGAAGCCCTGAAAAAAAATTATTTACATTATCCTTATAAATATTTCTATCTCTAATTCCATTTTTATATATACTTTCTAAATTTATTTTAAACCCTATTAAATAATTCAATTCTTCATAAAAATTAATCTTTAAATGATTAACTTCAGAATCAGATGTTTCTTCCAAAATTCTATAAGAAAGATTTTTTCCAACTTTATACATATACAAGGTTGTTAAAATACTGGATATTATTATCATTATCAATACAGGAATTAATATAACAAGCGTAATTTGAAACTGCAATCCAATTTTCTTTATCATAAATAACTCTCCGATTATAAATGTGTATTATTATTAATCAATTATAGTATAATAAATATTTTCTTTATTTTCAATAAAATGATATATTAATATAACATTTTATTGAAATTTAATTATTAATATTTATGTACAATTGATACATTAAGGAAATAAATAGATAATAAAATTATATTAATTATACATTTACAGCAACATTAATTGATATTTAAATTTATTAACTTTTTAAAATATATTGTAAATAATGTTACCGTTGTACATACAGCAAGAAAATCGGCTATAGGTTCTGCTAATAATACAGCCATAACTTTATTTTCAAGAAATATGGGAAGTATAAATATAAGCGGTATCAATAATATGATTTTTCTCAAAATTGCCAAAAATGAAGAAATTTTAGCATTTCCTAAAGCAATAAATGTCTGCTGACATGCGGTCTGTGCCCCAAATATTAAAGAACTGGCCATATATATTCTTAAAGCCCATATACTATAATCTATAAGTTCCTGATTGCTTGTAAATATTCTCACAAAAAGATATGGGAAAAATTCGGATATAATCCACATTAATGTAGAAAATGATAAACAGCTTATCAATAATATTTTAAAAGCACTTTTTACCCTATCAATATTACCAGCTCCATAATTATAACTAATAATAGGCTGCGAGCCTTGAGTAAGTCCCATTATAGGAAGAAAAGAAAACTGCATAATGCTGCTGAGTATTGTCATAGCACCTACTGCTAAATCTCCTCCGTATTTCAATAAAGATGTATTAAATGATACAAATAAAACACTCTCTGTAAACTGCATTATAAAAGGTGAAAAACCTAAAGCCAAACATGGTAATATTACATTAGCAGATATTTTTAAATTACTTAATTTTAATTTTAAGACTGTTCTTTTTGAAGTCATAAATGTCAATATCCATATACAAGATATAGCCTGAGATATAATAGTTGCAAGTGCTGCACCTCTGACATCCATATCAAAAACAAATATAAATATAGGATCTAGTATTATATTTGTTACAGCTCCAATTAAGACAGTAAACATACTGGTTTTTGCTTTTCCCTGTGCAGTTATAAATGCATTAAGTCCTAATGCTAATTGTACAAATATTGTACCTATTGAATATATTCTCAAATATCTTAGAGCATAAATAATTGTATTTTCACTAGCTCCGAAAAGCATTAGTATAGGTTCAGCAAATATTATCAATAATATTGTTATAACTATAGATATTATAATCAAAGTCAAAGCACAGTTTCCGAGTATTTCCTCTGCTTTATCATAATGCTGTTTTCCCATCATAATAGAAGCACGAGGAGATCCTCCCATACTTACAAGATATGCGAATGCTGATACAGCAATAATAACAGGCATTGTTACACCTATTCCGGTTAAAGCAGATGCTCCTATATTAGGAATATGCCCTATATACATTCTGTCAACTACATTATATAAAACATTTATTATCTGTGCGGCTATAGCCGGCAGAGAAAGTTGGAATAGTAATCGAAAAATAGGTTTATTTGCTAAATCATCTGCCTTATTACTATTTAATGCTGATTCATTACTCATATTTAACCCATAAATAATTTAAAATATAGTTTTAATATGATAAACCTATTTATATTTTAGTCAAATTAAAAAATCTGATTTATTTATTAAACAATGATATTATATGAATTATAAATTTTAATATAAATATATAAGAAAAATTTATTAAACGTATTTTTCCATTTGATGATATATTATATCAGCCAAACCGAAAGTTTTAGTTTTTGAAAATTCTTTTGCATATTCATCATAAAGCATATCTTCAAAAATTTGTTCAGCCATACCGCCGTCTATTAAACCGCTTTTATCTACTGTTTTTCTCATTTCTTTAAGCATTTGATTAATCATTAATGCTTCAAAATCTTCGGATACTTGTCTTAAACGTTTTTTTTCAAACTCTTTATCATATTTTCTTATATTATTATTTTCTACAGAAGAAGTTTCTTCTATAGAAAACTTAGCATTTCCATATTGTTTCTTAGTATTTTCTAATTTAGAAATATTAGCCGTATTCATGCTTAAATTATATTTATCAGTTATATTCATTATTTTAATCCAAATCGTTAATATATAGAATTTTATCGGTAAAGTTAATAAAGACATTAGTATATTTTTAGTTAAATAAAAAGGCTCAAATCATTAAAGATTTAAGCCTTATTGTTTATAAATTACCAAGTTACAATATATTCTGTATAAATATACCCCTTACTTATTGATTTAGTCATTTTTACTTTAGAACTATTAGGGTATTTATATCTAATTATATTTTTTATCATTTCATCATAATATGTTTCTATCATAGAATCATAGTTAGGGAAATAATGTAAATGATAAATTATACGCTTTCTCTCTGCTTTAACTACTTCAATATTAATATTTTTAAACATCTTTTTATTGAAGTTAATAAACACATCAGCTAAACTGCGTTTTTGAGATATTTTTATCTTTATTTTAGTAAGAAGACTGAATTTTTTAAAGTCATATCTAGCTTTTTCCCTTATACCGTCTCTTGATCCTTCATAGAATTCATCCATTATGCTAGTCATTGGTATAAAGCATGAAGAAGATAGAGGATATTTCTTTCTAAATTTCAATTTTTTAATATCTTTAAATAGAATTTTAGAATCATCCGGTAAACTATCAAGCATTTTTTGATATTTATCTTTACCAAAATTTCCTACTACAAATTTATATATACTTTGAACAAATGTACGTCTTCCGTAAGCCCTGTCGCCTTCATTAATAATCTTAATCTTTTCTTTGATAACTTCTTCAAAATCTTTTATAACATAATCGGACATTTCTTTTTCCAAATTGTCCACAGAATCATTAGCAACATTAGATAATTGCTCTATCTCTTTAATAAGTCCGAATACATTTCCTATACTTTCGCTCATATTCTGAGTTTTAGAAACTATATCATCAGTATTCTGAGATACCATTTTCATAGCTTCATCATTCTTCTTAGACAAATCGGAAAGATTTACCAAATCATCTTTAGCAATAGATATTCTTCCATGCAAAGCAGTATATTGTTCCTTAATATCTTTTACAGCATCATATAAACTTTCTATAGAACTTGTTATTTCATTAGTAGAAATATATTTTTCATCAGAAACCTTTTTTACCTTCGTCATAGTATTAACAAAATTCTGCATTTTATTAAGCATATCTTCTATGCCTATTATTCTGTCAGTCATACTAGACATAATAAGGTTCATTTCTTTTTCTATATCTCTAAGTATTTTCCAAGCCTTTTCAGACTGTGAATTTGTAGTTGTAGCTAATTTTCTAATCTCTTCAGCAACAACTGCGAAACCTTTACCTTGCTCGCCGGCATGAGCAGCCTCAATAGCAGCATTCATCGCCAACATATTTGTCTGCTGAGAAATATCTATAGTTGAATTTACGAAATCTGTTATACCTCTTATGGAAGTAATAAGAGATTTTGTAATGGTCTCTGTTTTCATTATTTTTTCTTTACTATCTTCTGTTAAAGCAACCATTTTTTCAGATTCTTCTTTTGCCTTTCCTACAGAAGCTGATACTTCCTGAATATCCTTTTGCATAGTTACTGTTAAGGAATTAATCTGATTCAAGCTTACAGATTGATCATCAATTTTTCTTTGAAGATTATTAGTCATATCATCGATAGAAATTAATTCTGCCAAACTTGAAGCTATAATCTTATATATCTCTAAATTACTGCTTTCTACATGTTTGAACTCTGTCTGCTGAGATGATATATTGTCTACTATTAAACTTACAGATTCTGTCATTGATCCTGCAGACTCAGATATATCTATCATCTTTTCTTTTAAAGCATTGCTTTGCTCTTTGGATATTTTAAGAGTTTTTGATACACTTGAAAATACATGCTGAACCATATCAAAAAATATTCTTATCCAAGTACTCAAATCACCAAGAGAATCTTTAGAATTAATTCTGCTTACATTTACAAATATATTATTATCAAATACACCTGATTCCAACTCTTGTGATATTTTATCCAAAGGTTTTAATGATATAGGTATTGTAACATTCAATACAACTATAATTATTATTATAGCAACTATCAATATTAGGAATATTGTATTATTGGTAGCTGTTAAAACATTATAGAAGAAATTTGTAGGAACATACATGAAAATATTATAAAAACCATTATCAAATTGTCTGAAAAATAAAGAATAAGAATTATCTCCAACCATATAATTTTCTCTTATTCTTGTATTAGTATAAAACGTTGTATTATCAACGGCATTATTAACCCAATCTATATTTGTTATGTTTGAAAGTATATAATTAGGGTCATCATGATAAACTATTTTTTTATTTCTAGAATCAAAAATTATTGTATTAAAAGGACCTGTTTTAACTATATTAGTAAGCATTTCATAAGCTATATCTAAAGAAAGATCAGATAATGAAACTCCTATAAGATGATCATTAATACTTGAATATATAGGAGATGAGAAAGAAATAACTTTCTGCGGCTTATCTATATTTTTTAGATATGGAGAAGAAAAATATATAGGGCTTGGTCTTTTAGCTTCTCTATTCCAATTATTAGGCAAAGCTAGAGAATAAAACTCCTCTTCAGTATAATTATCGCTAGCTGTTTCAATTTTAGGCTGCATATTTCCTGTATTGCCTACATCGTATAAATATAATGAATAAATATCTCTCATATAAGGATTATTTTCTATAATATTTGGTTCAAAATATATACCATTAGCAATTACATGATGTAAAGCTGTTTGAGACTTATGAAAGCGGTAAATAATTTTTCTAAGGTTTGTAGCTACATCTCTAACTGCTCCTGTAGAATATAAGTCATAAGATACTGTGGCAATATCTGATAAAGAAACTGTTCCAACACTTGTAGAGGCAAATATATTATCAAAAGTAGATACCATATCATAGAAATAGTTCTGAGATACTGACATCGCTGAATCATACAATGCCTTCTTATTTGTTCTTGTATTTATAAAGATAGTAGGAGATAATGCCAAAATGACTACTATGACAACCAAAAGAAGTACCTTATTCTTTAAACTCATATAAAAACCTTATTATTTTATTAAAAAATTATTACTTAAATTGTCGGATACTTTTAATATATTATTGAGAGCTATAAAAAAATATATATTTATTTTTTGACAAACTTTCTTAATAGTTTTCCTTTAAACATATTAATAAAGGATACAAAATCATCATTTCTCAATACTATATTAGTTATAGAATATACTAATATTCCAAGCAATATCAGTATAAAAACTTTAAATATAAAAAATATCCTAGAATCACTATTATTATACAATAAATAATATTTTACACCAAAAACAGCAGCAGCCATAAATAAACTTGATATAATAGTTTTCACTACCTCAATCTTTTTATTAATTACAGATTTAATAGCCATTCTTTTCATAAGCAATATATATAGTATACAAAAAGATACAATATTTGCAATAACACTTGATATTGATATTCCTATAATATCGAATTTAAATATATAAACACATAAATAATTACTAACAGCATTGATTATAAATGTAAAAAATGCCACATAAACAGGAGTTTTCATATCTTTCATAGCATAAAAAGACTGAACCAATATCCTATAACTTGCTACAAAAAATAATGATATAGATAAATATCTTAAAGCACTTGATACTAAATATGTAGATTTTGAAGAAAAAGCACCATATTCAAATATCATTCTTACAATTTCCTTACCTAATACTACAAATCCGAAAGCAGCCGGAATAGTAACTAATGCTACAAGTCTTAAAGAATAAAATAAATTTTCAACAGCCTCATCTTTTTTATTATCAGCTATTAATTTACTTAAAGTAGGAAGCATAACAGTAGCAACACTTACAGCAAAAACTCCCAAAACAAATTCATGTATTCTAGTAGCAAAAGTAACAGCTGAAACCCTGCCCTCCCCTATAGCTCCGGCAAATGCAGTAGAAACAAGTAAATTTATCTGATATATACTTGCCCCAAAAATACCAGGAGCGAATAATTTTATCATTTTTATAACATAAGGTTCTTTGAAATGAAAATAAGGCTTGAAACTAAAACCCTGCTTATGTACAAAAGGCATTTGATATGCAAATTGAACGAACCCTCCAAGCAATACAGCAAAAGCAAATACATAAGCCATATTATTGAAAAAGTTAGGCAAAAAGAATTTAAAAAACAATGCCATAGATATAATAACAGTATTTAACAAAATAGGACTTGCCGCTGATATGGAATAATATCCTCTTATATTAAGCACTCCCTGCATCAAAGCGGCTAATGATATGAATAATAAATAAGGAAACATTATCCTTGATAAATCAGCAGCAAGATTAAGTGCTTCTATATTATTATGTGCTGATTTATAAAGTATTTTTACAAGCAAAGGAGATATTATTATTCCAATTCCTACAACACCTATAAGTATTAATCCAAGAAGAGTAAATACAGCTCTAAAAAATTTCTTTGATTCCTCTATACCCTTTTCTTTTTCAAGTTCAGTGAATACTGGTATAAAACTAGCTACCATATTACCTTCAGCAAATAAACGCCTTAAAAGATTTGGAAGTATAAATCCTATGGCAAAAGCATCAGCTATAAATGTAGTACCAAGCAAAGCAGCCTGTATTTGATCTCTTACAAGTCCGAATATTCTGCTTACTGTAGTTACCAATGACATTTTTAATGATGATTTGGCTATTTTCTCTTTGCTTACTGTTTTATTTTCCGGCATATTTCCTCTATATATAAATAAACTGCTTAATAGTTTTTATTTTAAAATATTATTAATTATAACAGTATATCAAACATATAATAAAAAATGATATTATAATATCTTACTCTTTTATTATCAAATTTATAAATACATCAGGCTGTAATGTTTTTACTTTAGAATTTAAAAAATCTGATATATTTCTAGTTACTATATAATCTAAACCATATTCTTTAGCACATTCTATTTGTAATCCATCTTCTATATCTTTACAGCTTTTATCTATAAGCACCAAATTAATTTTTTTATGATCTATAGGTATAATAGTAAATATTTTAGATAATTCTAAAATAATTTCTTTTCTTTCATCATATGAATAATATTTTCTAAGTATATAAAATAAATTAGTTATTGTATGTGCTGCTATATAACATTCTATAGTATTATTAACACATAAATCTATTATTTTTTTTGAATTGTCAAAAAATGGTTTACGGTTAATTAAATAGTCTAAAATGATATTAGTATCAATTAAAATTCTTTTCATTTCTATATTCTTCTAACTCTTTTTTATAATCAAAATTTTCAGGCAGTCTTCCTTGATACTTATTTAAGTTTTCTAAAGCCTGTTTTTTATCATTTATTATTTTTTCATTTGAATCACTTTTTATAAAATTTATTACTGATAAAAGTTTATCTTCCGGTAGCTCTTTGATTAAATTTAATGTCTTTTCTCTTAACTCTGTCATTTTACTATATCCTTTTAATATTATTATATATTAAATCTATAATAATTGCATATAAAAATCTATACTATCAAATCATTTTTTATACAAAACACACTTTACACTTTTTGTAATTAAAAATTTTACATTTTTTGTAAATATACTATACTATAAATGTATTGAAAATTCATTGTTATTTTAATAAAAGAGAAAGATAAAAATGGAAAACAAACTATTAAGAGAAAAAATAAAAGAGCTTGATATTAGAATTATGGACTTAGCCAAATATATGGAAATGTCAAGACCTACTATTTACAAGTATATAGAAATGTACGAAACAGGACATCGCAATGAAATAGAATCAAAAATTTTAACTGTTTTTGAATACATTGATAATAATGATAATATAGGCAAGACTAATGTTATAAAATTCATATTAGAAAATATATCAAAAATAGAAGAAAATATCAGCGAAACAGAAAAGAAAAAAATTCAAATAAGAAATTTATTAAAGCATCAAAATAAAACCAAAGAAGATTTCATATATCTTATTTCGGAAGATAATTTCTTTGACCCTATTTTAGATTATTTAATAAAATGCAAAAATATAGCTGATAAAAAAATAACTAATGAAGAATACGAATTTATAAAACCTTTAGAAAATCTATATAAAACTCAAGGCTTTAAAATAAAAATTAATAAAAAAAGGAGCAGCAAATGAGCAGAAGATTTCTAAAAATTCAAAACTTTAGAAATATAGGAGTTACAAAAAACTTGGAAGAATTTCAAACACTTTATTTAAATAACACTTTGAATAAAGATGAAATTGGAGAGCTTATAATACTTATAGGCGAAAACAATGTTGGTAAATCAAATATACTAGATGCTGTTAATGTAATAAGCCCTATAGAAAACATAAAAAGTATAGATTTAAAAAAAGATATTCCAGACTTTATGGACTATGAAGATGCAAAGCCTAGAATAAAACTTATTTATGCTGATAAAAACGAAAGCCCAAAAATAGAATATTTTTTAGATGAAAATAAAAATATTAAATATGAATTTAATAATCCTAAAGAATTATCATATTTAGAATTAGAATATCTTAAAAAAGAATTTGAAATAAATATTACATTATTAGAAGATAATATAGAATTATCTCAAGATATAAACATAATTAATACCTATAAATTAAAAATTAATAATATATTGGAAAATTATGATAATATATTAAATAATAATCATTCTAATATAATAGATGAAATAAAAATGATATTAAAAAAATTAGAAAAAGTAAATAATGAATATAATGAATGTATAAAAAAATATAATCTAAATCTCTCTAAAATATCATTTAAAGATTTAGACCCTGATGAACATCATAAACAAATATTAGAAAAGAATCAAGAAAAATATAATATTAACTTTATACCTAATATTATTTATTACAAAGAAGAAGAACTAAAAAATAGTGATTTGATTACTACACCCGAAAACATTAAAAATTCTAGTTTTTTTAATTCCCTATTTAAAGCCATAGATAAAGATGTAGACACTGTAGAAATTTCTTATGCAAAAGATAAAGAAATAAGAGGATATAAGGATCAATTCCAAAATAATATTAATGAAAAACTAAACAAAGTAGTTAGTAAAAAATTTAATGATTTATATTTTCAGGGATTAAATACACAGGAATATAATTTTCACATAAAATTTGAAAAAGATGAAATTTATTTATACATACAAAAAAACGGACATATAATTTCATTACAAAATCAGTCTGTAGGATTTAAATGGTTCTTTAACTTCTTCTTTAACTTTTTATATTCTAATAAATTAAATACTGGTGATATTGTTTTAATAGATGAACCTGATGCTCATTTAGCTTTGCCTGCTGTAAGAGATTTAAGGAATTTTATCAAAAAATTTGCCAGAAATAACGGCATAACATTTATAGTTACTACTCATAATCCTTCATTTATAGATGTTGATTATTTAGATGAGCTTAGAATCGTAAAATTCAAAAAAGATAAAACAGGTGTTGAAATACAGAATGATTTTTCTGTTATAGCCGAAAATGAAGTTGATACATTAAATGAAATAATAAATGGTTTTGGGATTCTTCATAGGGATATAATAACCAATCCTAATAATAAAGTAATATTTGTTGAAGGACTTATGGATTATAATTACCTTACAGCTTTCAAGAAATTAAAAGAGGAAAAAGAAAATAAAAAAATCAATTTAGTATTCTTACCTATTTGCGGACTTGGAAAAGATGATGAAAAAATGAATAAGAAATTAGAACATCTAGTACAGTTTAGAGAGGCTATTATATTAACAGACAGTGATGAGAGAGCAAATTTATTCAAAAAAGCTTCAGAATCAACTTCTTTAATGAAAGAGAGATTGACAGTATTTCAATTAAAAGAAGTAGATCCATCTTTCAAACAAATAGAAAGTCTATTTAGTGATAACGATAAAAAAAGGTATATAGAAATGATACAAAATAAAAGCGGAAGCCTTTCTTCATTATTTAAAAATAATATTCTTAATAGAGAATTAGATAAAGAAACCATGAATAATTTTAATAGACTGCTTAACTATTTAAGCGATATGGTATTAACAGATAATTCAAATAACTATGAAAATCAAGGAAACAAATAAAAATTCTTAAGCATAAATAATTAGAATTTCAAAATAAAAGGGACTGTTTATTACAGCCCTTTTTTATTATAAGCTTCATAAAAATATTTAAATATATTAATTAACTATAAAAAATTAAATTTTGAGGAACTTTCATAAAATAATATTCGTCTAACTAATAAATTAAATATACTACTAGTGAGTACACCTATGAAAAGAAATATTTTTGTTATTTTTACGCTATTATTAACAGCATTTGTATGTAATGCTCAGACAGCAAAAACTAATGAAGCTGCATACGAACTTGACAATGTAAAAGCTGCGGGTAAAAACGGCTTGGCTCTTAATGATTTTATATCATTATGGAAATCTGATCCTAATATAATATTAGTTGATCTAAGAACACCTAAAGAAATTAAAGAAACAGGAATTATAAAAGGGGCTATTAATATTGACTATAGAGCTGAAGGATATTCAAAAAAAATATTATCATTAGATAAAACTAAAAAATACATGTTCTATTGTAAAAGCGGCGGACGTTCAGGAAAAAGTGTTCAATATTTACTTGATAATGGATTTAAAAATGTGCATTATCTAAAAGATGGAGGATACGCAGAATTTTCAAAAGCTTTAAAATAAAATAATTATTTTTTAACCAGAAAAAGGGACTGTTTTTACAGCTCCTTTTTTATTTACTTATAATTAATTATAAAATTTATTATATATAAAGCTATTGAATAAATGTATTTTAAATATATTATAAATTAATGTTTAAAATCATAAAAATTATATTAATAGCATTATTGGTATTATTTATAAATTATGATAATAAAAATCATAAAGCAGCTTATAGCATACCAATAGATGATTTATGTATTATAAGAAATAACACTGGATTTCCATGTCCAAGCTGCGGAATGACTAGAGCACATATAGAAGTTCTAAAATTAAATTTTAAAAAAGCATTTCATTATCATCCGCTATTCATGCTGCCGAGTATAATTTTTTTAGTTGTAATGCTAAGAAATAAATCAAAAATAGCAAATTACATATACAACAATAATTTTATTACAATTACTGTATTAATAATATTTATAGCAGTATATGTAGTAAGATTCATAATGCTTTTTCCAAATACAGAGCCTTTCACATACAACTATGACAGTAATTTATACCTATTTATTAGAATAATGCAAAACATAAAATAAACTATTAAGCATAAATTTTATAATATGAAATTATTGATTTTTTTTTGATATTATATATAATACATTGACACTATATTTTACATAAATTATTGTTTATTTACTAAATTGGTTGGATATCTTATGATACTTTTTAATAAATTAAAACTATATATAATAGTTTTTATAATATCATTTAACATTGTATTTGCTAAAAGCGGTTTTGAAGCTATGTTAAATATTCCTTTTGGGATAACATTATCATATCCAAACGAACATATAAAAAACTTAGGATATCAAATGGCTCCTAATGTAGATGCTACAGTACTTTTTCAAACAGGATATATGTTTTCAGTAGTTGATAATTTTGCTATAAGCATATTAGGAGAAATAGGATATTATTACGACTCATTTTCTGTATATAAAAAAGAAAATAATATTACAGAATTAGTTTCATGCTTAACTCATAATATACAATTGGGATTATTATCAAAATTCAATATAAAACAATATTCTATAGGTATAGGAGGAGGAATGAAATTTCCTCTTCAAGTCAATTATTTAATAAAAAATAATAACTCAATAGTAAATAATCATGTTATAAATCAATCTAGTATGAAAAATTATTTTGCATCTTCTTTTTCTTGGTATGTAAAAGCTAGTATAGATTATTATGTATTTTTTACAGATATTCTAGCATTAGATATAGGAGCATATTTTTTATATGATTTCGGATTAAAAGGTAAAAATGAATATAAGAATACTATCGGATTCAGCAGCTTTGACATAGGTTTACAAATAGGATTTAGATTCGGGCCAAAACCATAAAATACACATTTAATCACACAAATAATACATTTTGTAATTTTATATTTGACACAACATCAATTATTTTTATATATTTATATTGGTATGGTTTAATTTATGTAGATTTTTTTACGTTAATGAATGAAAAAAACAATATTAATGTTATAATATATGTTGGGAGTTTTTATTTAATTATGCAAGGTGTTGAAATAGGAAGATAAAATATGAGATTTTTATTAGTATTATTTATATTGTTATCTGCATATTCTTCACTTCTTTCTGAAGAAATTGACACTAACGAAAATAATAATACCAATAATCTATATATTAATACTAATGAAAATAATACAAACACAACTATATATCTTTATGTAAATAAAGATTATACCAATGTTATAAATATTGATACAAATAAAGAATATACAAACATCCAATATGATATGGATACTAATGATTATGAAATATATGATGACGCTGATATTATAGAAAATATAATAGATGAAGATAATACAGATGTGCAAGCGATGCATAAGAAAAAACAATTATTAGTTGACAGCATGATAATTATAAGAAAAAAAGACATAAAAGAGTCAAAATCAAAAAATATCGCTGAACTGATAAAAGAATATGCTAATATAGATATAAAAAATAAAACTGTATATTCTCAATCTACATTTATATTAAATGGTGAAATACTAAATAACGAAAAGAAAAAAATATATTTGTTTTTATATGATAAAAATAATATAGACTCTATAGATATAAATTATCATATATTAACAGGAAGAATAGTATACAATATTTTAAGCAAACAATATGCTAAATCAGAAGAAGTATTATATTTAAACCTATCAAGAGATGTTCAATTAGAGTCATTGAAAACTATAGGATATAAAAAGACACAAACTAATGCAAGCAAATCCTCTGGAAAGATGAGTTTATTGGAATATAATATAAAAAATCAAAATAACAGTTCCCTAAAGTTCAACTTAAATACATCTGGGGAAGAAAGAGGATTCAGCGGAAAGAAAAGTACATCTGCTGATTTTAGATCCTATATAAACGGAGATGTTAACTTTAATCTTAATCCTATAAAAGAAATAACCCTAACAGGTAAATATTTTGTAAATATGCAGACGGATATTGCTTTATTAAATAAAGGCTATACTAATAGCATAAAAAATCAAAATATATATCAAGGCGGAAACATAGGATTATCTATAAAACCTATAAGTATGATAACAATAGAAGCATTATATTTCATAAGCAGCAAAAAAGACTTATTAGATGCAACTAACAATACTTATTTAACAACACAGGGAAATAGAACCAGCATAACATTCAGCATACCTATAAAAAACATTCATTCTACTATAAAAATAAAAGGTAATTATTCTTATTTGGTTGGAAAAAACTTATATAATGTAAGCGTTCAAAATAACAGTCTTCCTGGACTTCCTAAACATCAATTTAATACATCATTAGAATATATATATAGTAAAACAACGGATTTAGAATCAAGTATACTTTTTAATGTGCAGTATATAGGAGATGAATATAATAATGCCACTCAGACAGAGCTTGATAGAGCATACACAACTTTTGATATTATTAGCTCATTTGTTTTCAAAAAAGATATATCATTAAAATTCGGAGTCAAAAATATATTAGATGTAAAATATGAAAATATAAAAGGATATCCTATATCAAGCAGAGAATATTTTATTAATGTATCAGCAAAATTAAGATAAACTATAATTCTATATTTACTTATTTCTATAAAATAGTATAATGACATATTATGAAAAAGACATTTCTTATTATTGACGCTTTTGGTATACTTTACAGATACCACTTTATTTTTTTGAAAAGACCTCTTTTAAACTCTAAAGGGCAGAATGTTTCATCTATCAATGGTTTTATGAGAACTTATTTCTCGCTTATTAATACATATCCTGCAGAATATGTTGCCATAGCTTTGGATAGTTCAAGAAAAACTTTTAGAAATGAAATATATAAAGAGTATAAAGAGAATAGAGAGAGCATGCCCGATGATTTAAGAAGTCAGATTCCCATGCTTTATGAACTTATAGATGCATTGGGAATATCGAGAATTGTATTAGATAATTATGAGGCTGATGATATTGTAGGCACTATTGCCGAAAGAAATAAAAAAGAAAATATTAAAACTATTATTTATTCTCCTGATAAGGATATACTTCAGCTTGTAGATGATGATGTAAGAGTAGTTGCAAGCAATAAAGATAATGAGCTTATGGAATATGACAGAGAAACTGTAAAAGAAAAAAGAGGCGTATATCCGAATCAAATAATAGATTTACTTGCCCTAATGGGTGATGCTTCTGATAATATACCGGGTGTTAAAGGAGTAGGAGAAAAAACTGCTTTAAAACTTCTTGAAGAATATGAAAGTTTAGACGGAATATATAAAAATATTGATTCTATAAAAGGAAAAGTTCAGGAAAAATTATTAGAATCAAAAGATACGGCATATATGAGTTATAAACTTGCTACTATTGAAAGAGATATAAAAGATTTTAATTTAGATTACAATGAGATAGCAAGCAATAAAATCAATATTGATGAAGTTAATAGAATATTAGATGAACTTGAATTGAAGCAAATAAGAGATAAAATTAATTCTTATATATACGGAGCTTCATCCAAAAAAGAAGAAAAAGTAAAAATATCAAATAGTGAAAATAATGCATCAGAAGATAAAAAAGATGAAAGTCCTATACTAAGTGCTAAAAACAATAATGCAAGCTATTATTTAATAGAAAATGAAACAGAACTTAAAAACCTTCTAAATGATATTAACAATAAAAAATTAGTATGTATTGACTTTGAGACTACAGGACTTGATACTTTTAAAGATACTATTATAGGAATTTCTTTTGCTATAAAATCAAATGAAGCATTTTATTTGGATGTAAGCGGAAGAACAAATATAGATAAAGATAAATGTATGAATCTTGTATTTGATACTTTAGCTAAAGAAGATATAAAGGTTATAGGGCATAATCTTAAATATGAATACAAGATGATGAGAGCTATTGGCAAAAGTTTAGGCAATATGTATTTTGATACTATGGTTGCTGCATATTTGATTAATCCTACAAGAGGAAGATATAATATGGACGATTTAGCTATGGCCTATCTTTCATACAATACTATCAAATACAGCGATTTAACTGATAATGCTAAAAAGACATTATTAGATGCACCTTTAAAAGATGTTGTTGAGTATGCATGCGAAGATGCTGATATAACTTTCAGATTTTATGAATGCTTTGCTCCTCTTTTAAAAACATATAATCTTGAAGAACTATTTTTTAATATAGAAATGCCTCTTATAAGCGTACTTGCCGATATGGAATTCGACGGCGTATATATAAGCAGTGAAAAAATGAAAGCATTATCCGATGAATATTCTATTTTATTGGAAAAAACTAAATCAAAAATATATTCCGAGGCCGGAGAGGAGTTTAATATTCAGTCTCCTAAGCAGTTGGAATATATATTGTTTGATAAGATGGGAATACCTCCGACAAAAAAAACTAAAACAGGATTTTCTACTGATGAGGAAGTTTTAACAGAATTATCACAAAAGTATAAAATTGCTGAGTATATGCTTACATACAGAAAATATGCAAAACTAAAAAACACTTATCTTGATGTATTTCCAACTTTAATAAATGAAAAAACCGGAAGAATACATGCTTCATTCAATCAAACTGTAACAGCTACAGGACGCTTATCTTCATCAGAGCCTAATTTACAAAATATTCCGGTAAGAGGAGAAGAAGGACGCGACATAAGAAATACATTCATAGCCGAAAAAGGAAATTTATTAATAGCTGCTGACTATTCTCAAATAGAATTAAGATTATTGGCACATTTCAGCAATGATCCTGCATTAGTGGAAGCATTCAAAAATAATGATGATATTCACAGAAAAACAGCAATGAAAATATATTCTGTTAGCAAAGAGCATGTAACTGCTTCTATGAGAAATATCGCAAAAATAATAAACTTCTCTATCATTTACGGTAAAACAGCATTCGGGCTTTCAAAAGAGCTTGGAATAAAAAGAAAAGAAGCTGAGGATTTTATAAAAGGATATTTTTCAACTTATTCAAGAGTAAAGCCTTTCTGTGAGGAAGTAGTAGAGGAAGTAAGAAGTAAAGGTTATGTACGCACCATGCTCGGACGTATAAGAGATTTATCAAAGACTATTAATTCTTCAAATGCTATGGCTAGAAATGAGGCTGAAAGAATGGCTTTAAATACTCTTATTCAGGGAAGTGCTGCTGATATGATAAAAGTTGCTATGATTGCCATACATAAAGAGTTTAAAAACCATTTTAAAACTGCCAAAATAGTTATGCAGGTGCATGACGAATTAGTAGTGGAAGTTTCTGAAAAAGAGGCGGATAAGGCTATGACTATAATGAAAGAGATAATGGAGCATTCCGTTAAAGCTAATGTACCTATAACTGTTGATATACATAAAGGAAACAGCTGGGGAGAGGTTCATTAATATTTGACTTTAAGAAAAAAGAGTATTTTATTTTTTATATAAAAACTCTTTTTCTTAAAATATATTTTGTAATTAACAATTTTAGTACATATTTTTACTATTTTAAAGTGATTTTCAGAAAAATATAAATTTAAAATAATTTTATTAAAACAATAATTTATTTGATAACAACTTAAAATATTTTAATAATTAATCAAAAAAATAAAAATCTAAAAATAATTTTTTTAAAATTTAAAAAATATGCATCTTTTAATATTTCATTTATTTATATTTTTTGTTATAACTATTTATTGATAATAAAAAATGGGGAATAAACATGATAAAAAAAATTGCAGTAATTTCTATTATGATAATATCTTTAATATCATGCAGCAGCAAATCAGAATCAAATAATAAAAACAGCGAACCTGAGCAAACAGCCGCAAAAGAAGGTTCTTGGAATATAAGTACTCAGCAAATTGATTCTATGGATGAAAATATAAAAAAAATTTTTACTGATGCATCTAAAGAATTATTAGGAGTAAAAAGAGAGCTAATGCTTTATTTAGGAAATCAAATTGAGAATAGAACAAATTATGCTTTTATTTGCAGAAGTCAAATACTTACTCCGTCTGCACTTCCTTATTATGAAATTATAATATGTAATGTATCAGATGAAAATAAAGTATCTATATCAAAAATAGAAAAAATAATAGAAAGCAGTCAGAATTCAGCCGGAGGTATAAAATGCACTAGCTATGAGGAAGCTAAAATAAATACCTCTAAGTCAAAAGAGGCAGAAGATATAATAAAAATATTCGATAATGCTGCTAAAAATGTTACAGATATAAAATACAACAGAGAGCTATATGTTGCAAGTCAAGTTGTAAAGGGTATTAATTATTATTTTGTAGCTAATGATGGTACAAATATAAATTTATTAACAGTAAATAATTTTATGAACTCTAGTGAAATAATAAAGTCAGAGATAATATTATAATTAGTGAAAAAATATTACAGCTCAATTAACATAACAATGCAGATTTATAACATACAAAACCGATAATAATTTGCAGAGGGTATAAACTATGAGAAACATAAGATATAAATATTTGCTTGTTATTTTATCGGTAGTATTAATAACTACTTTAGGAAATTTATATGGTCAAAATAATCTAAATACTTATGCTATACGTATTAATCAAGAAGATGTTTTGATAGATAAATTGGCTAATGGTTATCAAATTTATATAAAGAAAAAGGGCAATACTGCCGGATTAAAATTATATTCAAAACTTCCAAATGGAAACAACTCTTATCTTTATATTAACAATACAGGGAATTCTAATTCTATAGTTAATATAAAGAATGTTGATTTTCATAACAGACTTGGAGAAGTATTTGAAGTATTCATTCCTGAAACATTATATTTAGACAGCAGAAATAATAATTCTGTTTTTAGATTAAGTGATAATATTAATATAGTATTAGAATCTTATGATAATAATGGAAATAAATTATTGGATAATGAAATTGTTTTCAGAATAAATAATACAAATACTTCAAGACCTACTATAACATTAAGAAATGTTGAAAAAGAAGGCGATTTATATGCATTCTATTTGTATTATTCAGGAGGAAATAACGGAGAGTATGCTTTCTATGTAAGAGAAGGAAAAACAAATACAGCATATAAATTAATAAATACTTCTTATGGAAGCACAGTAAATGTTGATAATAGTGCTATAATACTAGAAAATACTTACAACAGAGTATTAGGAAAAAAATTATACATTAAAGCATATTTTAAACAGCTTCCGGAAGACAGATATTTATCATTTAATGTATTTAATACAAGAGGAGAAAGTTTCACTTATCCTATAGACTATGTTATAGAAACAACTAATGTGAAGCCTGAAGTTATACCTCCTCAAATGCCTAGCGGAGGAGATGAAGGAGCTGTACCTATAAGACCTATAGATAAAGTTATAGAAACATCTACAAATACTATTATAATAGGCAGCATAGATAATGAAAAAAAAGATGACCCTGTTAGTTTTTCGCAAAATCCTATGAAAAATAATAGTAAAAAAGAGATTAAGGAAACAGTAAAATCAAATGATGTAGAAATCGATGTAATAAAAATTACAGATAATGCTAATAATAATCTTAAAAAAAATAATTTTTATAACGGAGAAGCTATGGATGCTTTGGATAATGCAAGCAAAGTATTTCATACACCTAATAATTATGCTGATGATGAGAATAAACTTCCTGATAATTTAAAAAATATTATTAATAGATACAAAGATTTCGATACTATAGATTTGGTCATTGTATTAGATACAACAGAAAGTATGCATCCTTATATAAGAAGCATAAAAAAAGAAATCAGAGGTATAGCAAGACAGTTATTTGACAATCATAAAAAAGCTAGAATTGGTTTCATGCTTTACAGAGATGTTAAAGATACATATTTTACAAAAATGATAGATTTCAGCGATAATATGAACCTTATAAATAGAGAAGTTAATTACTTTTTTGCATCCGGAGGCGGAGACAAAGCAGAACCTATGTATGAAGCTATACAAGAGGCATTAGAAAAATTCAATTTTGTTCATAATAAAAAACTAATAATAGTTATAACTGATGCCCCTGCTAAAGTTATAGGCAGAGCTAACTTAGACTTGAATGCTAAAACTGCCAGAGAGAAAGACGTTACTATAGAGTTAGTATTAACTTCTGAAATTGAAGAAGAAGATACATCAGATGATCATTTATATTTTCTAAATTTTTAATATATCTTTAAAAGCCCTGTACTATTATTGTATTGGGCTTTTTATTTAATAAAATCATTTATTTTTTAATGCCTCTTTTTTAGCATTAAAACTTTCAAAGCCTTTTAAACTGTATAGAAATTATTTTATTTGTCAATTTGTTTTTTATAATATAGACAAAAAATTTGATGTTAATTATAATACAAATAAATAACAATATTCTAGGACTATAAATGGACAATAATATATTAACATTGGAAGAAATAAATAATTTGGCAGAAAAAAACTATAATAAAAAATTTGATAAAACTACTTCATTCATAGATGATTCTCTTATATCAAATGTTCTTACAAAAGATAAAAACACAGCTGTTCCAAGCAAAGTTATAAAATATATTTTAGGAGAATACTTACAAATAAAAGAGGCATACAGACTAAGAAATGCCGATTTAATAGGATATTCTTTAGACAGTGAAAGTTTAAGCGAATGCCTTGAAAATGTATATAATATTTGGAATGAAGATAATAAAACTAAATCTATACTTTATCCATACTGCATATTTGCAAATAATATTCAGCTTGATAAACTCTATCAAAGAGCAAAAGCTATAGGAAGCAGCAGGGCTAAACTCTCATGCTTCATGCTTGAGGCAATAGCTCTAAGCGGTACAAAGAAAGGTTTAGGATTAGTATATGAAGCATCAAGAAAATTCAAGCAAAACAGCGTAAGAAACACGTGTTCAGAGATTTTATACAATATAACTAAGAAACTAAAAATAAGCAAAGAGGCTTTTGCTGATAAGATTATACCTGACTTTGATTTTAATAAAAACGGTATTAGAATTGTAGAAAGCGATGGTAAAAAATTTAGGATAACATTAAATTCAGATTTTACCATATCAATATTTGATGAATTAAAAAATAAAGAATTCAAAACATTCCCAAAAGATTTTCCAGAAGAAGCAAAAAAAGAATTATCAAAAATTAAAAGTGAAATAAACAAAGTATTAAAAACACAAACAGAACGTCTGCTATTGGTATTTATGGATGCTAGAAAATGGACGCTCACAGAATGGAAAGAAGTATTTTTTGAAAATCCTCTTATGAAAGCATTTGCTGTTAAACTTATTTGGGGAATATATGATGAAAACAATAATTTATTAAATACATTCAGATATATGGAAGACGGTTCATTCAATAATATAGATGATGAGGAAATAAAAATAGATGATAATTCTTTAATAAGTTTGGTAAGTCCTGTAGAAATTAATAAAGAATTAATAGAAAAATGGAAAAACCAGCTTTCAGATTATGATATAATACAGCCTTTCAATCAATTATCAGAATATACAAAAGAAGAATTAATTTCAAAGATTCCAAAAAAAGTAACTGTAGGAAATATAAAAAATACAGCACAAAAACTAGGAATGGAAAAGGAAGAAGGAGACGGAGGATATATTGAAGGATATTTTATACATGATTCATATAATAATGCTTTGATATATATTTCTGTATCAAATCTGTATTACGGTTCTGCCAACAATGATGAAACAAATATAAAGATTAATTTTAAAAATTCTGATAACAGATTTGAGTATGGGGCTTATTTGATATTATCTAATTATTTGAAATAAAAATAATACCAATAAAAAAAGAGGGAGAATTAATCCCTCTTTTTTTATTTAATATATAAAAATATTTTATTCTTTATATGAATAATAGAATTTATGTACTGATAGAGGATCATACATAACATCTTTTAATTTAGGGGAAACCAATAAAGGCTCAGAATAGAAATACATAGGTATTATAGCAAAATTCTCTATCAATATAGCCTCAGCCTTATGCATAGCCTCCATTCTTACAGCTTGATCTGATGTATTTAAAGCTGTTTTTATATACTCATCATATTGAGCATTACTGAAAGATGAGAAATTATAAGGAGAATAACTTGCAAATAATTCTAAGAAGTTTATAGGGTCATTAAAATCAGCAAACCATCCGCCTCTTGCTATTGTGAAATCTCTTGAAAACCTTCTGCTTAAAAATACTGCTAGCTCCTCTTGAACTATTTTTGTATCTATACCTAAATTTTCTTTCCACATCTGCTGAACAGCCTCAAAAATTGCTACATTTATTCCAGGATCAGAATTGAATTCAAATACAGGAAAACCATCGCCATTTGGATATCCTGCCTCAGCCATTAATTTTTTGGCTTCTTCTACATTTTGTTTATAACTTTGACTGCCTGCATCAAAATATTCTCCGCCGTTCTCTCTAAAGTCGCCGTTTGCATCTTTTACTCCATAAGGTACAAATACACTTGCCGCTTTCTCTCCGCCTTTTGTTATTTGTTTTACTATATACTCTCTATCAATAGCCAAAGCTAAAGCCTTACGAACTCTAACATCTTTTAACACTTCATTAGTTGTGCTTAAACAATAAAAGAAAGAAGCCAATGAAGGTTTTATCTGAAGCAAACCCTCATCTTGTAAAGTAGGAATATCCTGTGTAGGAAGTATTTTAGAAAAATCTATAGAACCTTCTTTAATTCCTGCAACAGATGCTGTTTCATTCTGCATTATAATAAAGTTTAATTTTTCAGCTATAATAGAATCGCTGTTCCAATAATTAGTATTTTTTACCATAACTATTTTATCATCAGCACTTACTTCAATAGTTGTATAAGGCCCGTTTCCTATATATGTTTTTGCATCCAAACTCCATTTATCTCCATACTGTTCTATAATCTCCTTTCTTACTGGAAAGAATACTGAGAATGTTGTTAAATCCAAGAAATATGCAGTAGGACGCTCAAGCATTACTTCGAGTGTATAATCATCTATAGCCTTAACTCCCAAATTATCAGGTGTTAATTCTCCGGACATAATTTTATCAGCATTTTTTATAGGAGACATTAAATAATTATAATCGCTTACAGTTACAGGATCAACAACTCTTCTCCATGTATAAACAAAATCATTAGCTGTAACTATTTTACCATCATTCCATTTAGCATTTGTTCTTAAATGAAATACATATCTAGTGCCGTTATCAAACTCTTCCCAGCTTTCTGCAACCCCGCCTACTATATTGCCTGATTTATCAGTTCTAGTTAATCCTTCAAATGCATGAGAAATATAATATGAACCTATTAATGTTAAACTTAAACTAGGATCCATAGTTTTTACTGAGGACCTAAATTTATATTTATTGTATTTTTGTCATCAGATGATTTTGAAGATGAACATGAAATAGATAATATCAATACAAATATTAATATAAAAATAGGCTTTAACTTATTATCCATTTTATTATACTCCTTAAATATTATGGACACCATTATATATTTCACACATACACTGTCAAGCCAAAATTTTCAATTGAAAACTTTTTAAGTTACATCCTTCTAACAAATCTATAATAAAAAATTATAAAAATAAAAATTAATTTTGTAATACAGGAACTTTTTTAAAATTGATACGTCTAATATTATATAAATAAAGTTACTTTGAACACTTAGAGGTTTATGGTAATATTTAAGTTATCTTAAAATGTTTTGGAGGTTCATTTTAAGATACTTTATAACAATACGTTTAAAGTAACTTTATCCCATATTTATTAAGGAGGTTTATGAATATGTTTAATAAGAAAATAATATTAATTGCAGCTGTTATGGTGTTATCCTCAATATCATTATTTGCTAGAGGATACGAAAAAAAATTTGATTATTGCAGAAGGGGTGTTTACGGTAAAAGACTTCCTGATGTTCAATTAACAGTTGAACAAATATCTCAAATAAAAGATATAAAAAATAAATATTATACTCAAATACAAGATCTAAAATTAGATATTCATAATCAAATTTATACTATAAGATCAGAAATGGCCAAAGAAACACCAGATCAAAATATTATAAATAAAGCCATAGATAGTAAAACACAATCATCTGCAGAATTACAGAAAATTAGAATACAGCGTTTTTTAGAAATAGAAAAAGTATATAAAACAAAATAATTCTACTAACTTTTCAAACCGAGCCTATATATAATTATATATAGGCTGTTTTTTTTAACATTAACAAATCAAGGAACATTGATATTTGAAAGTAAATTTTCTATAATCATATCGCTATTAACATTTTCAGCCTGTGCTTCATAGCTTATGCTTATTCTATGTCTTAATATCTCATAAGCAACGGCTCTGATATCCTCAGGCATAACAAATCCCCTGCCCTGCATCATAGCATTTGCTTTAGCTGCCTTAGTTAAATATATGCCTGCTCTAGGGGAAGCACCATATTCTATATACTCTGACTGAAGTTTATACTCTTTTGGATTTCTAGTAGCATCTATAATATTTACTATATAATCTATAAGTCTTTCTTCTATATGTATTTGATTAGCTAATTTTCTTAATTTTTCTATAGTTTCTATAGTTGTTATAGATTTTAATTCTTCCGGTTTTGAAGATGACATATTTTTTATGATGGTTTTTTCTTCGCTTTTTGTAGGGTACTGAACTATTACTTTAAGCATAAATCTATCAACCTGTGCTTCCGGAAGAGGATATGTACCCTCTTGTTCTATAGGGTTTTGTGTAGCTAATACTAAAAATACATCTGGTAATTGATATGTAGTATCACCTATTGTAACTTGATGTTCACCCATAGCCTCAAGCAATGCTGACTGAACTTTAGCAGGAGAACGGTTTATCTCATCTGCAAGTATTATATTAGAAAATATAGGACCCTGCTTAGGTACGAATACAGAATTTTTTATATCGTAAATCTCTGTTCCTACAATATCTGCAGGAAGTAAATCTGGTGTAAACTGTATCCTTTTATATGTAGCATCTATTGTACTAGCCAATGATTTTACAGTTAATGTTTTAGCCAGCCCAGGTACTCCTTCCAATAATACATGCCCATCACATATAATACCTAAAAGAAGTTTATCTATCATATTTTCCTGACCGATTATAACTTTCTTTATCTCACCTTTTATAGCCTGAACAACATCGAGTGCCATTTTTGACGCTTCTGAAATTACTTGTAAATCTTTTGAATTACTGTCTACCATGTATCAATTTCCTTTTCCTTCATTGTTTCTATTTATATGTTTTTTAAAGATTTTTTATTTTGTTTATGCTGGTCTATTATAAATTTATAAATTAAAAAAGCAATAAGCAATATTACAATCCATTGTCCTATCATAATGAGTATAAACCAAGAACTGAAAACTCTTATATCATACTCTTTTATAATCTCTTCTTCCGGAACCAAACTATTTCCGCGTTCTATATTATAATATCTAGCTTCTAATTCCGGTATCTTAAGTTTGCCTTTAGTAATTGGTTTTAATGTATATGTTATTTTATAATTCATAGTAGAAATTTCATTGTCTTTATGTATAGTTTCGCTTTCTATTTTTTTATTAACAACCTCAAAATCACTTATAGCATTTTCATTTAAACCTTCAACTTTGAATTTACCCGCATCGCCAGTAAATAAAAGAGAATACTCTATAGTCTGCCATTCATATATACTCTTTTTATTTACTTTCTCTTCAACTATTACTATAGGATATAGTACATTTGTCATAATTATTATTAAAAAAATATAATATTTAACCATTAATGTAGATTATATAAAAAATAAAAAAAAGTCAATATAAAAAAACTTACCTTATAAATCTATTAAAATCAAAAGTATATGATAAATAAGCACCTATACCAAAATAGAATCCGCTTGCTAATTGCTCTAAATACGGAGTAAAGTTAAGAGAAAGACTAGCATCGCTGTTCAATACTAAATATGCTCCCAAACCTAAATGATTTAAATAAAGAAATGCGTTATTATAAAAATCATACCCTATATGATACTCTAAATATATGCCGGCAAGGGAAAACCCAAATAAAGCACCTGGATATACACCAAATGCAGTTTTCAATCTAACAGACTCAACTACTCCGTGCGGATCATTAAAATACATTGGAACTTCAAAATTTAAAAATATGGTAAAAAAGTCGCCAAATCCTACCAAATAATGAAGCTGAGGATTAAGTCCGAATTTCTGTTTGGATGATCCTGGAAAAAGAACTTCTACAGCACCTATGAATCCATTAAAAAACTGGAATCTAGGCATTATAGAAAATTGAGGCTGACCTTCCACTCCAACACCAAGTTCTGGAATATATGTTATAGGTAAAACCCTCGCAAATATATCAAAATTTCTAAGTATACCAAAATTTATCATAATAGGACTTGATAATGTGTACTTTCCTTTAACACCTATCCTATCATTATTAACGTAAAGAGTACCGCCAAGACGCAAAGCTCCTGTCATTCCCGTATACATTTTATACGGAAAAGAATAAAGAAATACTGACAGCAGCAACATAAAAATAAATGTAAAAACAATCTTTTTCATAGTATTACATCTTCTACATGTATAATAATATAATAATATGTATACTAATATAATATATTATCTAAAAAATATCAATAAATAAATATTGATTTCAAATTATAAATAATTGAATTATTTAATAGATTTTAATAATTTAAAGAATTTTAGTCCAAAATTTGACTTATAAATCGTATATGATATAATACAAGCCAAGTTCATCGGAGGACTTATTGGAAATAAAAATACCAAAGGTTGGATAAGATGTCTAATTATTAGATTTCTTATTCAGCCTTTTTTGTTTTTAAACTTTTAATATTGGAGTTTTATTTATGGATATGCTTAAAACAGACATGAAAAAGATATTTTTTAAGTATTTATCTGCTAGTTTTGGAAGTGCTTTGATAGCTGCCATTTATTCTATAGTTGATGTTGCTATGGTAGGACAATATGAGGGTGATAATGGGGCTGCCGCTTTGGCCGTATTTGCTCCAATATGGAATGTAATATATGGTATAGGTTTACTATTTGGTATAGGAGGTTCTGTACTTTTTAGTAAGGCAAAAGGCTCTGGAGAATATGGTAAATCAAATACTTTCTTTACTGTATCATTTATTGCTTTATCAATAGTAATATTTATAATTTGGATTTTATCATTAATATTTGAAGATAATATACTTTATTTTTTTGGTGCTGATGAAGTTTTATTAAATTTAGCTAAAAGATATTTTCTTCCTATAAAAATTATTCTTCCTTTATTTGCTTTCAGTCAGTTTTTTGCCGCATTCCTTAGAAATGATAATGCACCTATGAAAGCCACTTTAGGAGTTATGGCAGGAGGAGTTTTCAATGTATTCGGTGACTATTTCTTTGTATTTGTATGCGACATGGGTATATTTGGTGCTGGACTTGCAACTGCTATAGGACAAATTATTACCGCTTCTATATTGATATCGCATTTATTTAGTAAGAAAAATACTTTAAAATTTCAAAAGGTTAGAGAATTATTTTCATTGTCAAGGAATGTTGCTTCTATTGGTTTTTCTACATTCTTTATAGATATAGCAATGGGAATATTGGCTTTAATGTTTAATAGGCAAATAATGAAATATTTCGGAACATCAGCTTTGGCAGTTTATTCTGTAATAATAAATATTAATATATTAGTTCAGTCATCAGCTTATGCAATAGGACAAGCTGCTCAGCCTATAATATCAACGAATCTAGGTGCCGGTAAAATGGACAGAATAAAATCAGCAGTAAAATGCAGTATATTTTCAGCTTTGGTTCTTAGCATAGTATATACTTTATTTACATACTTTAATACAGATTTTTTAATGAAAGCATTTATGAAGCCTTCGGAAGAAGCTTTGTCTATATCAAAAAATATTATGAGAGCTTACTTTATATCATTTCTAATACTACCTTTCAATGTATATGCAACTTACTATTTCCAAGCGATAATGAAGCCTTCATCTTCTTTTATAATTGCTGTATTAAGAGGACTTGTAATAAGCGGTATTTTAATATTTATAATGCCTTTAATATTTGTTAAAGACAGTATATGGTATGTTATGCCTATTACAGAAGTTTTAACTTTTATTATTGTTATGGTGTTTTTTATTAAATACAGAACTATATATTCAAAATAGTTATATTAATTATAGAAATAATTATTAAATTTAATATAATTAAATAAAAATATAA
>NZ_CALXRN010000119.1 GCF_944390595.1 uncultured Brachyspira sp.
AATAAAATCGGTTTAAACCTATTTGCAGATCTAAACCGAAATACTATATTAATTAAAGAGATACAAATGAAAAAAACTTATGCCAATAATTCTCCGTTATAGCCTATACATAAATCTAATGAATTGCTTAATTTTACTCTGTAGAAATTGATTCTTTTATTAACTTCAAATACAAATACTTTTTTATCTTTATATTTTTTCATTACAGATTTAACTCTGTTGGCTATGTTTTTTGGCAAAGCATTTTCTGATATACAGTCATCGCTGCTTATATAATTCCAATCTCCTCTTTTATCAAAGTTAATATAAGTTCCATTGTTTAGTTTAACTTCGTATTCATCTTTAATTTTATCAATATAAACTATTTTTGTTTTGCTGTAATTAGCAGCTATAAATCTTCTAGCATTCTCTGGTAATTGGCTAGGTGTTACTTTTATAAAAAGGTTTAAAGTGTTTGTCATAGTGTATCTCCTTATAGGGTATATTGTAAAATCTCTTTACAATTATTATTATAACAGATTACCCATTTTATGCAATATTTTTTTACAATTATTTTACATTATTTTTATATTTATTATAAAAATAGGATATATAAAATACATTTACTACATATATAGGTATTATTGTAAAATTTATGTAAAGAAAATAGTAAAATTCATTGATTATAATATGTAAGTTTCAAAAATAAAGCATAATTTCATATAAAAAATAGAAAATAATACTCTATTGCAGACTTTTATAAAATATGTTATCTTATTCTAAATTTTTTTTATACAAATAGAAAACTTTTGATAATAAATAATTAAATATGGATTTTACTCTATGAAAATAGTGAATATAAATGAGGCTCTCGATTATATATATTCTTTTATGGGAAAGAAAAACTTACATAAGGAAGGTTTTGACCATATAAATAATGTACGAAATATATTAAATACTTTAGGATATAAACAAACATTTGATGTAATACATATAACAGGAACTAAAGGAAAAGGCTCTACTACATTAGTATTATCACACATGTTAAAACATTCCGGATTTAAAACAGGTGCTTTTATATCTCCTCATATAATAGATGAAAGAGAAAGAATATCGATAAATGATGAATGGATCAGCGAAAAAGATTTTGTTTATATAACAAATAAAATAAAAAATATAGTAGATAATGATAATTATATATATGAGAATATAACTGTATTTGAAATATTCACAATAATAGGATTATATTATTTTTATATGCAGGAAGTAGATTATGCATGTGTAGAAGTTGGTATAGGAGGAAAATTAGACTGTACAAATGTAGTGGATTCTGCTATAAGCATATTAACATCAATATCTTATGATCATACTCAAATACTTGGAGACACAATAGAAAAAATAACAGAACAAAAAGCAGGAATAATTAAACCAAACTCAACGGTAATATCAGCGTATCAGGAAGAAGATTCAAGAAATATGATAAAAAATATATCAGAAAAACAAAACTCAAAATTATATATTTTTAAAAAAGATTTTGATGCAGAAATTATAAAAAACAGCAATGAAAATTTAGAGTTTATTTTTAAAGAGAATAACAAAGAATATACTTTTAATACAACATTATTAGGAGAGCATCAGGCAGAAAATATTTCATTATCATTTAAAGCATTTAGAATACTATTAGAAAAAAGAAAAAATATAAAAAATACAGAAAAAATATATGCAAGTGCAATTAATTCATTAAAGACATTTGATATAAAAGCACGTCTTACATTCATGCAAAGAAATCCTGACATAATAGTAGATGGTGCTCATAATGCAAAGTCACTAGATAGAGTATTAAAAACAATTTATAAATGGTATAAAGATATTATAATATTATTTGCTCCTTTAAACGAAAAAGATGTTAATGGCATGTGCAAAGTATTAAAACAATATAATTCTATAATAATATTGAGTTCTTCAAATAATATAACCTACAAAGAAACAGACAGTTATAAAGTATATGAGTATTTAAAAGACTATGATAATATTAAGCATATACCAAATTTTAATGAAGCTATTGAGTATATGAAAAAACTTTCTAAAGAAAAAAGTATGCCGGCATTAGTTATAGGCTCATTATATGCTGCAAGCGATTTTATTAATGCTTATAAGAAATAGAGGGATATATTAATATATCCCCCTATAATAAAACTTTTTTCGATATAAGATATTAAATTTCTATAAATTCTTTTCTTTTAGAACCGCCAAAATTAAATAAATCTAAATGTATTCCTATTTGAGCTCCTATATCCACAGAACCTAGTTTTCCAGGATAATTATATCCGTATCCTAAAGAACCCAAATTATCTTTTACTCCAATATAAGGTATATCAAAATTAACGTATAATGATAAACTGATAAATACTATATTGATTCCAGTATAAAGTCTAACATAAGGTATCAAAACATCATTGAATCTTCCAGAAAGAGCTGATATTTTTCTGTTACTATCTCCTTCAGTATATTTACCTGAGAAAGGAATTTTCACACCTCCTCCAATACCTAATTGGAATAATAAAGGACGCCATTCTAAATTAAGCCCTGTCATAACACTGTCAAATTCATGAGTATAATTTCTAGAATCAGCTGTTATAAATTTAAATGTATCTCTATACCAACCTACATCTAAACCTAAAGATATTGTATGTGTTCCGTCTCCTATATTAAAATTAACTCTAGGATGAAATATAACTCCAACTTCAAATGAAGTTTTAGGGCTAAAATTCACATTAGGATCAACACCACTTTCTGGATAAAAACTAGGAATACTTCCGCCTAATGGTATATACATCCCAATACCAAGTGAATGAGAATATGCTAATGATGATATCATTAGAAATAAACTAATTAATACAAACTTTTTCATATATTTCCCCTTTTTCAATTTGTATAAAAAGATTTATAAGGAAAAATAATATTAATAGAAAATATTGTCTAATTAATACTATTGCTACATAAACCTACTTTGAGAATAAAGTTTTTCTATATAAAAGTCAACATGAAAATATGTTTTAAAAATACAATAACTTAGTATAGAATAATAACATTAAAAACTGTTCTATTCATAACTAAATTTTATATAATATTATAAAACTCTTTCTTATAATTATTTATTTAATTATAAGATAATATTTCTTATTTACTTTTTCCAAATTCTAATAAAGGTAAATAAATACCTATCTGAACACCTACATCAAAAGCTGCAAGCTGACCAGGATATTTATATCCGTAACCTAATGAACTAATATTATCTTTTATTTGAACATAAGGTATATCAACATTCATGTATAATGATAAATTAACAAAATAGAAATTTACACCTGCATAAAGTTTCAAATAAGGTATAATGACAGGAGTATTAAATCTTTCTGCTAACTTATCTCCGCTTAATTTAGTACCGATATCCCCTTCCAAATATTTGCCGGAGCAAGGAAATTTAACACCGCCTCCAATACCTAATTGAAATAATGAAGGTCTCCATTCAATATTAAGTCCTGTCATAATACTGTCAAATTCATGTATGAATTTTTGTGAATTATTATGAAATTTAAATGTATCTCTATACCAGCCGAAATCCAAAGATACAGCTATATAATGAAATTTACCTAATTCAAAATAAAGTCCGGGCTGAAATATAACACCCATTTCAAATGACCATTTTTCTTCTCCTATTGTAGCTGGTTCGTAAAGTTTATTGGGCAAGAAACCAGGTATACTTCCTCCTAACGGAACATACAAACCCATTGCAAAATAATGAGAATAAGCTAAAGCTGATGTCATTAGAAATAGACTAATTAGTATGATAATTTTTTTCATATTTTTTCCTTAATAGTAAATAAAAAATATTTAGGTATACAATAGAAATAATCTATAGATAAATAATAAATGAAATTTGAAAAATGTATAAAAGACTTTTAAAAAAGAAATTTAAATATCTCATAAATTAATTCTACAAAACTTTCATAACCTTAATTTAAGTATAGATAATTTTTATACAAAAGTCAATATAAGAATATATATTTTGATTATACAATACCTTGGTATTTATTAATAATACTTATAGTTCTTTGAGAAGCTCCGTTATTTTGTCTTAACAGATTATATGCTTTTTCAGATAGTTCGTCTCTAAGTTCTTTATTTTTATATGCAAGTTCTATAGTTTCATGCAATTTATTTTTATCTTCGCAAGTAAATACAGCATCTTTCATATACTCATAAATATCTATAAAATTATACATATATTTGCCAACTATAACAGGCTTCTTGAAATATATAGCCTCTAGTATATTATGTCCGCCTACATTTCCTATAAAAGTACCGCCCATAATAACCAAATCAGATAATTTATACCAATTTAATAATTCGCCTATAGTATCAATTATTATTCCGTCTTCGGAACTATTTTCATAATCTGTATAAAGAGGCAAATTATATCCTAGTTTGGAAGCAGTATTTTGTATATCTTCTCCCCTATTAATATCTCTTGGAACTATTACAATATAAACATTATCTTTTATTCCAAGCATATCAATTGCTTTGAGTATTATCTCCTCTTCATTAGAATGAGTACTTCCTGCTGTTATAACAAATTTATTAACTGGTATTCTATTCTCTAAATCATCTATTTTTTTCTCATTGGCATAATAATTTATATCATATTTTAAATTTCCGGTAACGGTTATAAGTCCCTCAGGCATTCCTATACTGATCATATTTTCTTTATCTATATGGCTTTGGGCAAGAATCTTTGTATACATATTAAAATAGGGTTTAAAGAAAAATTTAAAATTTTTATAGCCTTTTATTTCTTTCTTTCCAATTCTTCCATTTATCATATAAAGAGGTATTAATTTTTTATGAAGCATATAAATAAATGTAGGCCATATCTCAATTTCAGCTATCATTACATATTCAGGAGATATTAAATTAATAAGTTTATTTATCATATGAGGATAATCCAATGTTAAATAAAATAATTCAACCTTTTCCCCATAGTTTTTTTTAGCTATATCATATCCGCCGACAGTAGTAGTTGATAAATAAACACTGTATCCTCTCTCTATTAAAGTAAAAACTATTTCTTTTACAGCAACTATCTCGCCTACACTTACAGCATGTATCCAAACAGCATTTTTATTATTTTCTTTGGGATATATAAAACCTAATCTTGATAAAGCGCCTTTTCTAATAGGTTTATTAAAAATCATCATTATAGAAAAACATATAAATATTATAGGATAAATAATATAACCAAATACAGTATATATAAACATTAAAATTTTTTGCATTTATAAAAACCAAACCATTTATATTATTATAGATACAGCAGTTAATATAATTATAACAGCATATATCAGAAATGAAATAATAGCTTTCACAATAGCATGCTGTTTTCTAGTACCCCATTCGCATTTTGAAGCAATAATTATAAAAGAAATAAATAATGATATCTCTATTATGTTTAAAATGATAAAAATAATACCATATACGCCGTTTCTAAGATTATTATGTTCTATGATATAATACGCCACTATTGGAAAAAGCATGATTATTGAAGTATTAATCAATTTATGTATTAAAAGGTATTTATTCATAGTTTTTATTATACTAAATAAATATATTATGTCAATTAATTAATATAAAATAATAGACTTTCTATTAATTATAAAACTAATAGAAAGCCCAAATTTGTGTAATGTACAATTAATTTATATAAAAAATAAAAAGCTAATTATAGAAGTTTCTGATCTTTCATAGCTGTATATAAAGAATCGTATCCTCTAAGTTCTTTTTCACCAACTATAATCCATTGATTTAATCCTTCCATAGCCATCATTTTTTTAATTATAGGATCATCTTTACTTTGAGAAGTAAGCATTTTTACAAATGAATCTCCCAATTCTTTATCAAAATCAGGCATAACTGTAAAATTACAGTGACAAAATTCAGGACCAGTATAAAATGATACAAGCTCTCCGTCAGGATATAATCCTTCCTCAAGTATGCGTATCCAAGTAGTAGAACCTATACTTCCAGCATCCAATGCCCCGCTTTTTATATCATCTAATACATGCCATTCGCTTTTTCCTGTATCTCCATGTTTGCCTAAATCTGTATTGTAACGAATTATGTTAACACAGTTAGCGTCAGCATCTGAATTAATATCTATTTCTTTTATTGGCAATCCTGATTCTTTAATGTAATGTATAGGCAATATAGCAGCTTGTGAAGAATCGAAACTTCCAACTCCAAATTTTTTACCTTTTAAATCATCTAAATTTTTTATTTTGCTGTCTTTCCTAACAATAAATTTACTAGTAAAGTTAGTATCAGTATCCCTCATAGCTAAAGCTCTAGCCTTATCATTAGTAGCATGCAAAACTTTAATCCAAGCTACATTCGTATTCCAAGCTATATCTATATGACCTTTCAATAAAGAATCAACCTGTCTTTCATAATTAGAAAATAAAACATAATCAAGTTTTAATCCATGTTCATTACTGTAATCTCTTATTATATCCCATATACCTACAACCTTGGGATCATAAGCAACAGCTCCAAGTAATAATGTTTTCATTTTTATCTCCTTAAAATAACATTTCTTATATATTATGAAACTATAGCATCCCCAAGCCAAATTTTTAATACATCAATACCAGGAGCCATTACAGGAGCAGCCAAAGCATCCCTCATATATCTTTCTAAAGGCAATCTTTTTGCATAAGCGTTGCCGCCTCCTAATTTCATAGCTTTTTCACAGCAGTATATTCCTGTTTCTATAGAATTAATTCTGCATCCGAAAACTTTTAAAGTTGCATCAGCTTCTTTATTATCAACAGCATTAGCAGCAGCAAAAGTAAAATCAACAGCAGCCTGCATCCTTGTATATATTTCAGCTAAATTAACTCTAACCATTTCTATATCAGCCAATGCTCTTCCGTCTGTGTATTTCCTGTTTTTTGTATAATCTAAAATACAATTATATGCTTCTCTGGCAAGTCCGCTGTAAACCGCACCTAATCCTAAAACAAAATATGCCACAATAGCAGCAGACTGGTTTCCGCCGTCTCCTTCTTTACCAACTCTATAGAATGTATCCATTTCAATATCATTATAGCAAACAGGCATAGAAGCATTACCTCTCATTCCTAAACCGTTCCATTTATTTTCTTCATGAACTATACCTTTAGAAGAATTATGAACTAACCAATTATTTAAAGTACCTTTATTTTCACATGAGTTTGTAAGAGTTAAATAATAATCAGCAAATAAAGCACTTGTTACAAAACTTTTTCTTCCTTTAAGAATTATTTTATCACCTGATTTTGTTTCTATCATATCAGGGCTTCCAAAGTGAGTACCGCTGCCGCTTTCACTATAAGCTAAAGCAATAGCTATTTCTCCTTTTGCAATTTTTGGAAGAAATTCTTTTTTCTGTTCATCTGTACCAAATAATACAATACATAAAGTTCCGACATTATGCATCATATAGCATAAAGCTGTAGTAGCACAGTAATTAGCTAAAGCATGAACAACCTCAGCATGTTCTTTAGCTCCTCCTCCCATACCGCCGTATTCTTTAGGAATCATTAATCCCATATAGCCTTGCTTCCTCAATTCATTATAGGCTTCTTTAGGAAATCTTCCGTCTCTGTCTACCTCTTCCGTATAAGGTGCAACATGTTTTTTAGCAAATTCAATCGCATCATCAAATACTTTACTCATTTGAATTCTCCTTTTTAATATTTGTAATTTATTTAAGAAAGCCAAACATCATCAAATCATATTATGATATGATAAGAAACGTTTAAACATATCTTCACATAATAAATAATTCTTTCGATTTTATATAAAATTGTAAGCGTAATATACTAAGCCCCGCAATATATTAAAATCATAGCTTTGAAATAAAGCATCAGCAATATTTGTAACGTTTTATTCTTTTGTTCTATTGAGTAAGATATAAACTAAGAAAATTTAATGGCATTATAAAAGACATTATTCATTTTTCATTCTCCAAAATATTTGTAATTTAATAAGTACAATTAATATATCACATAAAATTAGGCGTATGCCTTTTGGATATATCTACAGCCAAATCCTCATCTATACCAATATCAACAAGTCTTTGAACTCTATTAGTATGCATTTTCTCTTTAAGCTCTCCAATAAGCTCCATACCTCTTCTATATTGATTATATGAAGTACCGCCTCCTGCAAGAAAAGCCATAGATTCTATTAAAAGAGTAGACTCTCCATTTAATTCGTCTAAATATTCTTTCCTTTTAAAAACAGCTTCTTTTAAAATACTAACTTTTTTAGGATTATATTTTAATACCTGTTTAACATGATTCATTCCATAAGCAACATGTCTTGATTCATCTATTCTAACCAATCTTAAAAGTTTTTTAGTTGCTTCATCTTGAGTATATTTTTCTAAGAAATTCAATAAATCTACAAAAGTTCCTTCACCCATTATATGAAGCAAAAAGCTGGATTTGAGATAATTATCTTCTTTATATAAAGTATAAAGAGAATTCTGTGTTATTATAGATGAATATTGAACTCCCATACCATTTATGTTTGCCCTTCTAATAAAAGCGTCTATATGTCTTGCTTCATCATTCATTAATGATGATAAAAACAAAGGAATCTCATAAAAATACGGACTTACTTTAGATATAAATTTGCTAGGCACATACAAAGCAGAAAATTCATTTTCTGTTAAATATGTCATAATTTGTACTATAGCAAATTCCATATCCTTATCATAATCAGGTATTTCATTCCAATCTATATCAACAGAACTGTTCCATTGACTTTTCTTAGTATCTTCATAAAGTTTTGTAATATTATTATTCCATATATCTTCTTTATAATTTAAATCAAATCCATAATCCGGAGAACCATTTTCAGGAACACAATTTCTTGGAGCAAGCCCTATATTTGATGTAGGATAACTAGATAATTCCGTTTTATTAGCATCAAATTTAGGAAAACTATTGCTGGATTTTTTCTTAATATAATAACTATATAATTCTTTATTCTTCTTTTTATCAAAAAAAGTTTCTCCTTTAAATATGCAGTATGATTTCAAATCATCTTCTAAATTATCAAAAAATGAAACTATTTCTATGATATCATCTTTGTTTGAAATCAAAAGAGAATTTTCTATTCTAAAGAAAAAAGATTTACCTATAGGAATATCTCCTAAAAATATACTTCTGTTTACATTGAAGTCCATAAAACATCCTTAAAATTAAGTGTAATATAATATTTTATTAAATAAGATTTTTTAGAATAAACTCACGGTTTACTTATAATGACAATGTCTCGGGAAAATAAAAATGCTGACTAAGATATGATAATATTGAAATACTTCCTGATAAATACATGTTAATATATCCTAATAATAATTAATCACATCGATTTTAATATAATAACATATAAATTTATTAATGTCAATATTTGCCGATAAACTTATAATATAATATAAAAAATTTTTAAATGATATTATTATAATTTACTTAGAATATACATTATTCATATAAAATTAAAAAATTATGATACTATTTACTATTTTTTAATAATAATATATTATTTAATCATTTGCATTGTTAATTTTTTGTTCAAATAAAAGGGGCATCTTTATGTTAAAAAGTAAAAAAAATAGCTTAGTGTTAAAATTTTTGATACCATATATGGCAGCACTATTTATAATATGCAGTAGTATTTACATAATGTATATTCCGCAATATAAAACAAGATTTATAAATTCAAATAAATACAATATAACTGATATATCATCTAAATTAGAAAATAATATAGAGTCTATATATGGAAGAATAAATATATTTTGTTCTTATGTTGAAAAAGAAACAGATCACAATAAACTATTAGAAGTGTTTGCCAATGTTTTGAAAAATGAAGAAGATTTAATGAATATCTTTTATGCAGGTACTATACCATATAAAGATGGCGGAATTGTATTAAATACTTTAGGACAACTGCCAAGTGATTATGATCAAACTACTAAAGAATGGTACAAAACGGCATTAGCTTCACAAGAAATTGTTATATCTGAACCTTACATAGATGCAGGTACAGGAAATATAGTAATAACATTTTCAAAGGCTATATATATTAATGGGCAATTGTATGGAGTAATTGGAATAGATGTAGATTTTATAAAAACTATTGACGGGATATTGGAACAAAGCAAAAATTATAATTATGATGTTAGTATAATAAATGATTCCGGACTATATTTGTTTAATAAAAATGAAAACTACATGTTAAAAGAAAATATATTTAGTGATAATAAAATATCAATACATAAAAATAATATATTAAACAATAGAAACTACTATTGGATAGAAAAAGCTAATTCTTATATTACATCAAAAATAGGAAATACTAAATGGAATTTAGTAGTAACCGTAAATAATGAAGAATTAAAATCATCATTATTAAAATTACTTATATTAATTATATCTGTATTTATAGTGTTATCTGCTATAGAAACTATATTAGTTCTTTTAATAGCAATTCCTATATCAAGCACATTAGACAATACCATATCAATAATAAATAATATGTCCATGGGAAATTTCAATACATCATTTGATAAAAAAGAATTAAATAAGAAAGATCAGACAGGAGATGTTGTAAGAGCCTTAAATAATATGCAGGAGAAACTTGGGGATATAATATTCAATATGAAAGATGAAATAAATGGTATTAATAATGCAGTTAATATAATTACAAATGGAAATATAAATCTATCAGACAGAGCCAATTCTCAGGCTAGTTCATTAGAAGAGTTAACAAGGTCTATAGAATTTGTATTTTCATCTTTGAAGGATACAGCAGATAATGCAGGAAATGCCAAAAAAATGAGCGAAAGTGTTTCTACTTCTACACAAAATGGAGTAAATGCTATAAACTCAACATCCGAAAGTATGTCAGAAATATCCGAAGCAAGTAAAAAAATATCTGATATTACAAAGATAATAGAATCTATTGCTTTGCAAACTAATATATTGGCATTAAATGCTTCTGTAGAGGCAGCACGTGCCGGAGATCAAGGAAAAGGATTTGCTGTTGTAGCATCTGAGGTTAGAAACTTAGCAATTAATGTAGGAAATGCTGCTAAAGACATAACAAGCATAGCAAATGAAACAGTAGAAAAAATACAAAACGGAAGTGCTGCTGTTCAAGCATCATCATATATATTAAATCAAATAGAATCATCTGTTAATGATGTGCTTACTTTATTGACTGAAATATCAGATGCCATTATAGAAGAAGAAAACAGCATATCTCAAATAAATACAGCTGTTATAGAAATAAACAGAATAACTCAGGATACATCAAAAATAGCTAATGAAGGAGCCAATGCAAGTAAAGATGTATTAGATAAATCTAATAATATAGTTTCACAGGTTTCATATTTTAATTTTAATTAAAGCATTGATTTTATATTTTTGCTATTAATTTTGATGCTATAAGAGAAGCATCCAAGTTTTCAATACATACATGATTATTAGGACAGTTTTTTCTTTTATAGCATCTAGCACATTCCAAATTTTCAACTCTTACAGTCTCTGAATTTTTTGCTATAGGTCCTACTCTAACCTCGCTTGTAGGCCCGAATAATGCTATAAGAGGCTTTTGAAATGCACATCCTGTATGCATTGGAAAAGAATCTACAGTAACCATGCCTTTAGAATTTTTTATTAAATATGCAAGCTCAGGCAAATTAAAAAGTCCGGAACTATTTAAAACATTATCAAACCCTTTAACTATATCCAAACACTTTTCATTATAATCAGACGTAGCAGAAACTATTATTTGTATATCTCTTAATTTTTGTATCTCTTTGATTATTTCTCTTGATTTATTCACAGATAAATCTTTTGTATCCCATCTTGAAAATGGAGATAAAACTATATATTCTTTGCTTATATTAAAATTGCTTTCAATATTATATTTTATATGTTCTATTTTTTTATTGAAATCTTCTTCTATAGTCTTAGGTAAAAAATAATCCAAATCCGTGCCGTCATCCGGACAATTAATAAATTTTAAAAAAGATATAAGACCTACTATGGCATTTATATCCTTATAATAATTACTTTTAAGTCCAAACCATTTTCCTTTAGCATATTTTTCTTTAGCATGACATAAATACAAAAAAATTACGCTTCTTTCAAGTCCCTGCAAATCCATAGCTATATCATAATACTCTTTTCTTACTTCTTTTATATGAGATAAAAATTCTCTTATAGTAGAAAAAAACATTGACGGAGATTTAAAAATTTCATTTTCATATTTATATATATCCAATACATAAAGTTTATTTATATAAGGATTATTCTCAAGTATTCCTAAAGCACGTTTATCCGTTACTATATCTATAGTGCAGTCAGGCTTCCATTTTTTTAATGCTCTTATAACAGGAGTCATGTGAAGAACATCCCCAAGTGAAGTTTGCTTTATTAAAAGTACTTTCATTATAAATACAACCTATATCATTATTAATATAAATAATAATATACACTTTTTTATAATATATCAATAATAATAAAAAATAAAAAATTACTATAAAAAGTATTGACAAAAATTACTTTATAGAGTAATATTACTATATAAAGTAATTAAACTAACAATTCTAAATAAAGGATAAAATTATGAAAAGGAATATTATTATAATATTAGTTATCGTATTGATTACGAGTTTCAGTATAAGCAAGGCAAATATAGGAAAATCAAAAAATGAAGATATAATCAAAATAGGAATAAGCCAAATGATAGAACATGAGGCATTAGATTTAATTTATAAAGGTATAGAAGATGAACTAAATCTATACTATAAAAACAGCAATAAAAAAATAGTTATAGATTATCAAAATGCTCAGGGAGAACAGGCGAACTGCACTACAATAGCACAGAAATTTGTAAATGATAAAAAAGATATAATAATAGCAATAGGCACTCCTTCAGCTCAATCAGCTGTAAATTTAACTAAAGATATACCAATAATAGTTTCAGGTATAGGAGATCCTATAGGAGCAAAATTGGTTACAAATTTAAATAAACCTAATGTTAATGTAACTGGAACAATAAATCTTCCTCCTATAGAAAAACAAATAGAGCTTATGCATACATTAATGCCTAATGCTAAAAAAATAGGACTTTTATACTGCTCAAGTGAAATTAATTCTTCATATCAAATAAAGCTGGCAAAAGAAAAATTAGAATCATTAGGACTTGAATATGTTGACTTAACAGTAGCAAATGCAAATGAAATACAGCAAATAATGCTCAGTGCTGTTAATAAAGTGGATGCTATATTTTCACCTACTGATAATATAATAGCAAGCAGTATGGCTAATGTTGCTATGATAGAAGAAAGTGAAAAACTCCCTGTTGTATGTGCTGATGCTTCAATGACAAAAATAGGCGGTACTGTAACTTATTCTGTAGATTATTATGAAATGGGTAAAGTTACTGCTGAAAAAACAATAGAAGTTTTAGAAGGAATAAAAGATATAAAAAATATACCATTAGAAACTGTTGATAGTTATAATTTTATAGTTAATACTAATATGATAACTAAATTAGGATTAATCATACCAAATAATATTTACTAATTAAGCTAAAAAATAATTCCATATTTAGAATTCTACTACATAATATAGGGCTTACAATAATAATTATTGCAAGCCCTACTTAGTATAAATAAAGTATTATTATCTATTTTCTTTAAAAAAGTGTTCCTCTACACTTATACAAATTTCATGGTATATAACTTCATGATATTCCTGAGATATATGGGTTTCTTTTGCAGGTGCCTTAATTGCAATATCAGCCATTTCTGCAAGTTTACCGCCATTTTCATTTGTAAAGGATACAACTTTTATTCCCATAGCCTTAGCGAGTTTAACAGCATAAATAATATTCTTAGCATTTCCAGATGTGCTTATAGCAATAAAAACATCTCCTTTATCTCCAAAACCTAATAACTGCTGTGCAAACACCAAATAAGGTTCTTTATCATTGAGATATGCACTTGAAAGTCCAAGATGAGAAGTTAAAGCAACAGCTCTCAATGGAGATTCCAAATTATCAGCTATATATTCTCCCTCATCCATTTTTAAAAGTTCTTTTCTTATATCCTCTTTTATAGGGCGTTTTTTTAGAAAACTTTTTAATAACTCTCCTGCTATATGCTCGCTGTCGCAGGCACTTCCTCCATTTCCAGCTATTAAAACTTTTCCTCCGTTCTCATAACATTTTATTATCTCATCTATAGCATTTTCTATAGCTTTTTTCATAGGCTCTAATTTAGGCACTCTTTCAATTAATTGTTCTATCATTCTAACTTCCTTAAATTAATATCAATAAATTATATACAAGTTTTATATTTTAACAAGTAAATTATACTTTATATCATTATATATATCTTCTCTGCTTACAGTATCAATATTCTCATAAAATCTAGCCTGTTTTTCAAAAGGATTATAAGTATAGCCATATTTGATGCTATACATAATATATAAAAATAAAAATTTACAAAACCCCAAATATTCTATTTGATATATATGTATAAGCTCATGTCTGAATAAATTACTGCTGCAGTCAATATTGTCAAAAATATATCTAGTTTTTACATGTATTCTTTTTGTAAACGGATTTGTTATAGCTATAAAATCTATATTAGAAATCTTACTTGAAATAATTAAACTTAAACTTAGCAATGAATTAAAAACATAAACAACATCGCCTACTTTTTTAGTTTTCTTTATTAGCGTATAATATAGAATAATTACTAATAGAAATAATATAACAATATATAACACTATTCTACAGCACCATAACCGCTTAAAAACTCTATCAAACTGTCAGGCTTTTTATAATTTTCTTTGACATATGAAAGAGCAGTTCTTCCATTTTTATCTTTGGAATTTACATTAATACCATTGTCGCATAATATCTTAGCTACAGGAAGCATATTCTCGCTTTTATCAGCGGACATAAAAACCATAATTAAAGCATTATCCCCATCATTATTTAGAGCATTAATATTAACCTTATAATCAATTAAAGTTTTAACCACATCAGGATAAAGCTTATATGAAGCAACATGTAAGGAGGTTTCACCATACATGTTGGATGAATTTACATCAGCTCCATTTTTTAGCAGCATTTTTACAATATCATTGTGCCCCCCTGAAGCAGCCATTATCAAAGCATTATAACCTACTTTATCAGAGATATTAACACTTGCTTTAGAATTTACAAGCAGTCTTGCAACAGCAGAATGTCCATGATGGGAGGCAAGCATTAACCCGGTTACTCCATCTTCAGTTACAGCATCAATATTAACTTTCTTATTAATAAGGGAAACAACTGTTTCATATTGCCCTTCTTCGCATGCTTTTAAAAATTTTGTTTCATTATCTGTTAATGGATAAAGAATAGAACAAAATAAAAATACAAAAATAAAAATTATATTCTTCATAAACAACCTATATATTATAGTTAACTAATGCATAATATAAAATATAATTAAAATGAGATTTGTAAAAAAAATTTAATTATATTCTTTAAATAAAACCCTAAATTATAAATATATATCCTAAATAAAAATACATTTTATAATCAATAATAATTAATGCATCATTTATAATATATAAAAAAATTTTTTTTTATCAAATATTTTATTATGATAAATATTTTTGTTCAAAAACTTTTAAGGGCTTATTAAATTGCCTTGCTATAAATCCAACACATACAGCAGCAACCAAAGTTCCTTCCCTTACACCTTCCAAATGCCCTAAATAAATCAAAACAGTAACTATAGAAATTAATACTAAAGTAACATCAAAAGCTATTTTTGTATTACCAAATTTTACCGGAAATACCTGACATATTGCTAAAACTACACCTTCTCCAGGAGTTGTAACCAATTTAGCCATTACCTCTATACTAATACCCAAACCAACTAAAAATATGCCCAAAAAACATATAATCCATTGCTGAAAATAATTTGAGCATGTTATATCTTTTATCAAAAATTGAGAAAAATCTATCATTATACCAAATATAAAAAGTGCCGGTATTTGAAGAAGCTGAAACCAATTATATTTTTTTCTCAAAATAAGAATCTGTAAAATGATAAATATTATATTAATAATAATGGTTGTTGCTCCGACAGATAATCCTGAAATACTGCTTGTAACATAAGGTACACTTGATATAGGAGAAGTTCCTAATGATGCCTTTATAGAAAAAGCTATTCCCAAAGACATCAATGCAAAACCTATCAGCAAAATAATAATTCTCTTTAAGAAATGATCTTTTAATATTTGTTTATTCATTTTCCGCTCCGTTTTTATTATTTGATAAATTTCCGTATATTTTTAATAATAATGTTTTTAATAATGTAATTTCATCGTCAGATAATTTTTCTATAGCTCTGCTTTCAACTTCATTAAAAATTACCTGCATTTTATCAGCAGCTTCAATCCCCTTATCAGTTAAAGAAACATAAAGAGAACGTCTGTTTCCTTCATGCTGTTTTCTAACTATTAAGCCTGCATTCTCCATACCAAGCAAAATACTTCCAACTGTAGCCTGTTCAATTTCACAATAATTGGCTATTGTTTTTTGATCCATTTCCTTAAATTTTGATAAACAATATAAAATTTTAGGCTGTCCGGATGTGAGTCCTATCTTATTCGCATTAAACATTATATTTTTAGCGAATACAGAATTTGACTTCATTAATAAATAATGTAAGCTCTCCAATAGTAAGCTCACTTATAATAAGAATTAAAATAATAAGATAGCTTATTATACTAAAAAACAAAAATAAGTCAATATAAAATACCCTATCCTTGTATACTAAAAAAATAAAAAAGTTATTGACTTTTAAAAAAGTTCGATTATACTAAAAAGTATAAATAATAAATGAGGATGAACAAATATGTCAGTATTAGAATTAAAAACAGATAATTTTGAACAAGCTATATCTGGAGATAAAGCTATATTAGTAGACTTTTTTGCAGAATGGTGCGGACCTTGTAAAATGCAGACACCTGTATTGCATAAAGTAGCAGAAGAATATGCTGATAAAATGGGATTTGGTGCTGTTAATGTTGATGATTGTGAAGATATAGCAGCAAAATATGGAGTTCAGTCTATACCTACTTTATTAGTATTCAAAAGCGGAGAAGTTGTTAAAAGAGCTGAAGGAATGAAAAATGAAGCTCAATTAAAAGAATGGTTAAAAGAATATCTATAATTTTTTAATTGCAAAGTAATTTTTAAGCCTAATTTTATTATAAATTAGGCTTTTTTTTATTCTAAATTGATATATAATAAGAACATGTTTTGAAAATAAATTATGGGTGAAACATGTTTATAAACAATAATAAATTAATAGAAAATATTTCAAATGAATTTGATATAGAAAAAGAAGAAGTCAATAATATAATAAATAACCTGTTTGGAAATATATCTCTGTCTATACTTAATGGCAAAAAATTTTATATGGATAAGTTGGGTGTAATAAGTATAGATGATAATTTAAATGTCGTTCTATCAAATAATGAAGAAAATTTCGATGAATCATTAGAATCTATCGATGTAAAAAACAATGATATTAAAAACATATTTTTAGAAAAATCTATATATAAAAGCATATTTAAAAACATAAAAGATATTTCCAGAGAAGAAGAAGTACATATAGAAAATTTTGGTTATTTTCATAGCTCTTCAATATCATTTAAAATAGATCCTATTTTTCAAAATATAATATCTATTAAATTTAATAAAGATGATAAAGATAATTCAAATATAAATAATGATGATTTAATAAAAAAACTAGATACAACATTAGAAGATATATGTAATAAGGAAAAAGGAACTAGTAATAATGAAAATAAAGAAGTAGTCGAAGATATATTAGATGAATTAGATAATAGAGCAAATATAGAAAATACTCATGAAAATTATGAAGAAGATATGGTAGAAATTGTTGATGATAATAATTATAACGATGACAGTTATAACGAAGAAAATGATGATTCAATAGATAATAATGTGATAGGAAATATATGGAAAAACCAATCTTGTGAATCTAATATTGAAAATAATAATGAAGAAGAATATAACAATAACTATACAATAGATGATATAATAAATAGTAATGAAAATTACATAGAAGATAATATAATAGAAGAGGATACTATAGAAGATAAAGAAGAAAGAGAAAATGACTATCCTGAAATGAAAGAACATACAAAAGAAGAGTTATTAGATATAAATAATTTTGATAGTTCAGATTTAAAAAATATTGATGAAGGAAGGATTGAAGAAAATATGGAAAAAGAAATAAATGACAAAACGTCTTCACAAGAAGAATTATTAAATGCTAGCAGAAGCAACGAAGATTTACTAGAAACTTCTAAAAGAGAAAGTTTAGAAGTATTAAATAAATATGAAAATGAAATAAAAAATGTTCAGCAATCAAGTACAGATAGTAAGAAAAATAATATTCAAAAAAAATCGTCAAGTCTATTTGGCGGAATTCTAAAAGTTGTTTGTATAATAATATTTATATTAATAGTAGGTGTAATTATATCTAATTACTATAATAAAAGCAGCAGTATTTCAGCCAGTAATAATGTAGAAAATCAAAAATTATATGATATAGTTAATACATATTTTAATGAAATTAATTCTACTAGCTTATCATACATAACTTCTAAGGATATGTATTATTGGGATATAGCAAAATCTTTATATGGCGACGCTACTTATTGGCCTTTAATATATTCATATAATAGCGGAGAATATAAAATAAGCAATATAATAAAAAAAGGCAGCAGTATTTCATATAAAAGTTTGCAGAAGCCTACTTCTACAAAAGATATAAAATTATTAAATAATACAATATCAAAATCTTATATATCAATTTATCCTATATTGGTTAATGATAAAAAACTTAGCCATTCATTATGGGCTTTAAAATTATCTGCCTATTATGATATTAATGTATTTAAAAATAATGCTTCAATTATGCCGGAACAAACATATAATGATATTTTGAGAGAAAACAACGGCATAAAAAACATATACAGTGATATGGTAAATAATGAAAATGTATTTGTCTCATTTATTGAAAACATCAAACAAAAATTAGGAATTTAAAAATGAAAGTTGTAACAACAGATGATTTAATAAATATAGATAAAAAAACTATTGAAAAAATACCATCTATACTTCTTATGGAGCATGTTGCAAGTGAAATATTTTATCTATTATTAAGAAGACATAGAAAATTATTATATAATAAAACTGTATATATATTTTCTTCTGTAGGAGGAAACGGAGGAGATGGGCTTGCTATAGCTAGATATTTAATAAAAAATGGGTATGATGTAAATATTTATATTACAGGAAATCTTGACAGAGTAAATAAAGATACTTATGCTAATTTTAATATACTAAAATCAATTAATGCTGATATAACATATTTAAATAGCGAGGAAACTGTAAGAGAAGCAGTTGAATCCATAGAAAAAAAATCTATAGTTATCGATTCATTATTTGGAACAGGAGGAAACAGACCTCTTGAAGGAATACAAAAATTATTAATAGACAAACTCAATGATCTTGATGTAATTAGAATAGCTATAGATATGCCTTCAGGTTTAGCTTCTAAAATTAATGATAATGAAAATATTTATTCATGTTTTAAAGCTCATGAAACTTATACAGTATGTTTTGCTAAAGATATATTTTTCTTATACAGAACTAGAGAATATATAGGAAAATTATTTATAATAAAATCAGTATTTCCAGATCATATATTGGATAGCTGGGAATATAAAGCTAAATTGATAGATTATAATGAAAAAATAAATATAAATAGAAATGCATTTTTCAGCAAAAGAGAACAGGGAATGCTTGCTATTATAGCAGGCAGCGGTAATTATATAGGTGCTGCAATATTATCAGCACATGCTGCTTACAGACTAGGTGTAGGATATATAAGATTGTATGTACCTAATGGAATAGTAAAAAATATAAGAGATGCTGTAATGTCAACAATGCCTGAAATAGTTATTATAGGTGTAGGACAAGAAAATCAAATGTATTTCACAGAAAATGATGTGGATATAGTAAATGATATAAATAAAAACGATGCATGCATAATAGGTTCCGGTATAGGAAGAGAAATGCCTACAGAAGTTTTTGTAAACACTATTATAAAGCAAATAAATATACCTACTGTAATAGATGCGGATGCTTTATATTTAATGTTTGAAAGCACTCTTCATGAACTTAATCATAATTTTATACTTACGCCTCATATATATGAATTTGAAAAATTAACAAGAATAAATCATATAGAAGCATTAGAAAATCCTTATGATGCATTATTAAAATACAGACAAAAAACAAATGCTGCTTTAATTTTAAAAGATGCTGTAAGTTTTTTAATGCATTATGATGATATATATATAAATTATAATCCAAATGTTTCTATGGGTAAAGCAGGCATGGGAGATGTTCTTGCTGGATTTATAGGAGCATTGCTTGCCAGAAGATTAAATGAATTAGATGCTTCTAAACTAGCATTAATCATACAAGCAAAATCTTTTAGAATATTATCAAAAAAACTAGGCAATGATTATATTCAGCCTAGCGACTTAGCAGATATTTCATATAGAATACTCAAAAGGATATAATAAAGTTGCCTAGAGAAGTTTATGACCCTCAAAAACCAGAATTAGAATTTCATGCTAATAGAAAAGCAAAGCCTCCAGCTCCAAAAAGAGAGGTTAGTATATTCGCAAGAAGATGGTTTATGTTTTTATACGGTACATTCTTAACTGTTGCTGTAATTGGTATTTTATTATATAAAAGAGGCTTTTTTAATGATTTGCCTATATTTGCTGCATTAAGAGTAAATAATGCTATAGAGGTGAAAATAAATAAAGTTGAATTTTATGATGACGGTGCTATCATAACTACAATAGAAGTAGAAAATATTAATTATACAAACAGCAGCAGCATAAAAAATCTTAAAGCTAATTTATCGCTTTATAAAAATAGAAAATTGATATTTTCAGGAAATGATTCATTTTATAATGTAAATTTTCCATTGGGACAAAGAATAGGATTTCAAATGCCTTTTGATAAAAGCTACTGGATGGAAGCAAATAATTTACAAGTTGTGCTTTATGTAGATACTAATTTAACAACCACAAACTATATCAATATAAGCAAGATGAAAAAGCCTACATCATAATAATAAATACTCTAAAAAATTATATTGTATAATAATTAATTAGAAGTACCTATATTAGTATTATTAGTAGATATAATATTACTAGATTCTAACGGCTGAGTTTGATTACTTGCAGTCTGAGGTGCTGTTTGTGTCTGCTGAGCAGTATTGTCTGTTGTAACATTTTCAAAAGCTGTTTTTTGACTGCTTATAGCAACAGATATTAATAAAGCACCTACTACAAATATAGTAGATAAGAAAGTAGTAGCCTTTGTTAAAGCATTTCCCCTTTGGCTTCCTAATACATTAGCCTGAGCACTTGAGAATAAACCTTCAGCTTTACCGCCTTGTATAATGATAATTAATATTAATAATACGCAAACGATAGAATAAACTATTATTCCAAGAGTTAGTAAAGCATTCATAAAGATATATTCCTTAAATATAATTATTTTTTTATTTTAATTGTGTAATTATATCATTTATAAAATTTTTTTCAAGTATTAATTAATATTAATTCTTCTGTTTATATCAAAATCTCCACGCATACCTGTAAGAATATAGCCTATATCCTGCATATTTTTTTTAAGACTTTCTACCCCTTCTGCAGATTCAGTTCCTGTTGCTATTTTATCATTATAAAGCAAATATTTTTTTCTTACATCCATAGGTGATAAATTAGGCATAACAACATTAGAACCATGAAGTATGCCAAGTTCTCTGCCGCCTTCTTTAATTGTACCTAAAGCCGTAGTAGCTGGTATTAATGCCAAAGGAAAAATTAAACGAAGCATGCTTATAAGTATTAAAGTAAGTTCTAATTCTCCCTTTTTTTCATTGGCAAATGGCGTGTCTTTATGAGGAAGAAAAGGGCCTATTCCTATCATTTCAGGTTTTATTTCCTGCATAAAAACAAAATCATCAGCAATATTTTCTAAAGTTTGATAAGGGCTTCCAACCATTATACCTGTGCCTGTTTGATAACCTAATTTTTTCAAAGTCCTTAAACATTCTTTTCTATTTTCTAAACTCATATCATTAGGATGAAGTTTTGAATAATGCCAATTATCTGAAGTTTCATGTCTAAGTAAAAATCTATTGGCACCTTTTTCCTTCAATGCCTTATAATATTCTTCTTCTTTTTCTCCTATTGATAATGTTAAAGCACAATCCGGATATTTTGTTTTAATTGCTTCAACTATATCAGACATTATATTTATATTATAATAAGGGTCTTCACCGCCCTGAAGTACAAAAGTTCTAAACCCTATTTCATAACCAAGTTCGCAGCATGATAAAATATCATCTTTATTCAATCTATAATGCTCTGCATTTTTATTGCTTTTTCTTATTCCGCAATATATACAGTCATTTTTACAATAGTTAGTAAACTCTATAAGCCCACGCATAAAAACATATTTGCCGAATACTTTATCAGCTTTTTCTCTTGCCTTTACTCTTAAATATTCTTTTAAATTTTTTACTTCTTCTTTTTCTTCATCATTGAAATTTTTTATATTGATATTATTATCATATTCAAAAGATGATAAAAGAGTGAAAGCATCTTCTCTTGATATTTTTTCTTCTATTTCTATTTTATTAATAATTTCTTTTGCTTTATTTATATTAATCAAATTTATATTTCCTTTATTTAAAATAAATTATATATATTGAACACCATTAATCTTTGCTATAGTCATGCCGTAATTAGTTATAGGTACATTCTGTTCTTCGCATATTCTTATTCTATTTAAAATATGTTTTCTAGTACCCATACATCCTCCGCAATGTATAACTAAATCATATTTTGATAAATCTCTTGGAAAATCATTACCTGCAACATAATCTATACTAAAATCAAATCCGAATTTCTTTTTTAATAAATTAGGAATTTTTACTCTTCCTATATCACCTTCAAGCGGTATATGAGTGCAGCTTTCTGCTATTAATATTTTACTCTCATTTGTTAGACTATCTATAAAATCAGCACCTCTTTTGTATACTTCTTCATTTCCTTTATAACGAGCAAAAAGAACTGAAAAAGAAGTTAATAAACTTTCTTTAGGTTTTAATCTTTCTACCTCTTTAAAAACTTGAGAATCTGTTATTATCACTTTAGGTGCCTTACTTAATGCTTTTAATGCATTTTCAAATTTATCAAATGTCGAAGCAATTATTACAGCTTTATTGTCTAAAATATCTCTTATAGTTTGAACTTGAGGAAGAATCAATCTGCCTTTAGGAGCTTGAATATCCTGAGGCATAACAAGCATTACAATATCATCTTCTTTTATTATATGTCCTGTTATACTTATTTCTTCTGTTTTAGGTATAGTTAATTTTATAGTTTCTATTAATTTATCTATATTAATTTTATTATCAGCACTTATTGAAACTGTTTCTAAATCAAATATATCTTTTATATTTTGTTCTATATTTTTATAATCATTATTTAAATCTATTTTATTTAAAATGGCTATAATTGGTATCTCTAAACTTGTAAGTTCATTTTTCCATTTCAACTCTAACAAATAATCATTATCTTTAAAAGAAGCATCAAAAACAAGCAAAGCAATATCAGCTGACTCCATTATTTTTTTAGTTCTTTCTATTCTTAAAGCTCCAAGCTCACCCTCATCATCAAAACCTGCAGTATCAACAATAGTACATGCTCCCATACCATTTATTTCTATAGCCTTTTTTACAGGGTCTGTAGTTGTTCCTGCAGTATTAGAAACTATTGCTATATCCTGATTTGCAATTGCATTTATAATACTTGATTTACCTGCATTTCTTCTTCCAAATATTGCAATATGAGTTCTGTTTGAATTTGGTGTATCATTCATACTTGTTCCTATAAATAAAATTAATTCAGCTTTCTTAATGAATGTATATTTTATTACAAACAATTAAGAAAACTGAATTAATTATAAATGAGTAATATTAATTAAAATTTAAAATCTCTTCTGCCCTCATCTATACCTTTTAAAGCATCTACTAATTTTGCTTTTACCTTTTCATTAGGTACTTTTTCTATTTCATTTTCCATAACTTTATCTATTGATTTTTTAGTATCATCTTTGGCATAATCATTCTCATATTCTTTTAAAGTTATTATAGCATTAGCTTGGCAGAAATTTTTTATTTGTCCGCTCTTAGCGAAAGCCATAAATCTATCTCCTGTTCTGCCCTCTCTGTAACAAGCTGTACAGAAGCTAGGTAAATAATCTATATCAGCAAGCCATTTTATAATATCATCAAGAGAACGGTTATCTGAAATTTCAAATTGTTTAGAATTTTCTTCTTCCTCTTCAACATATCCTCCAACGCTTGTTCTTGATCCTCCGCTTATTTGAGAAACTCCAACTTCTAAAGCTTCCTCTCTCGATTTTTGGCTTTCTCTTGTAGAAACTATTATTCCAGTATAAGGAACAGCTATTCTTAAAACTGCAACTATTTTTTTGAATAAACTATCAACTATAGCATTAGGGAAACTTTTAACATCAACATCATCAGTAGGTCTTATTCTTGGAACACTTATAGTATGAGGGCCACATCCGAAAGTATCTTCTAAATGTTTAGCATGATAAAGCATAGCAGTAAAATCATATTTATAATCATAAAGTCCGAATAATACACCTATACCAACATCATCAATTCCGCCTTCCATAGCTCTGTCCATTGCCTCAGTATGATATTCATAATTACTTTTTGGTCCGCTTGGATGAACTTTCTCATAAGTTGGTTTATGATATGTCTCTTGGAATAATACATAAGTACCGATACCAGCATCTTTTAACTTTTTATAGTTTTCTACTGTAGTTGCAGCTATATTAACATTAACCCTTCTAATAGCACCGTTTTTATGCTTTATACTATATATTGTTTTTATAGACTCAAGTAAATATTCCATACTAGCATAATCAGGATCTTCTCCTGTTTCTAATGCAAGTCTTTTATGTCCCATATCCTGCAATGCAATAACCTCTGCTCTAATCTCATCTTGAGTTAATTGTTTTCTAGCTATATGTTTGTTTTTAGCATGATAAGGGCAGTAAACGCATCCGTTAATACAATAATTTGATAGATAAAGAGGAGCAAACAAAACTATTCTTTTTCCGTATATTTCTAATTTTATTTTCTTTGCTATTTCAAACATTTCATTTTCTACATTTTTATCATCGCAAAGAAGCAAAGCCAATGCCTCATTAGGCTCAAGACCTTTCATCTCTTTAGCTTTATCCAATATATCTCTTATATTGTAATTTCCGCTTTCCACCTGAGATATAGTTTTTAAAATTTCTTCATCATTAATAAATTCATTTGCATTTCTTGATTTTGAATCATATTTAAATAAAGTGGCTGAAGACATAGTATAACTCCTAATAATTAAACTGTTGAATATAAATTATTTTTTACCGGCATAAAGTGCTTTTGCTGAAACACCTTCAATCATGCCTAATTTACCAGTCAAACTATTAATTTTATCATTAGGAGCATTTAAAACTATACTGATTATATTTATATTTTCTTCTCTATATGGAATACCCATTCTTCCTATAATAAAATCGCTGTAATCATGTAAAATTTCATTCACCTTTGAAACTCCATCAGTGTCTTCAATTATAATACCCACAACAGCAATCCTACTATTTTCCATAAATAAAACAAATATAAAATAAAATTACCTTTATGATAAACATTAATAGTTATTCACTTAGGCTAATAATATTATAGTAATTATTATTAATTTTGTAAATAGCTTTTAATTAATAAAATATATTATTTTTCTATTTTAAAGAAACTTACAATTGATTGTAATTCTTTAATTTCATTAAATAATGATATAGATGAAGCTGTAGATTCTTCAACTAATGCCGCATTCTCCTGAGTAATAGAATCCATTTCCATAACAGCTTTATTAACTTGGGAAACGCCTGACTGCTGTTCTAATGCTGCAGAACTTATATCCTTGATTATATTTGCTGTTTCTTCTATATCATTTTTTATACCTATAAATAATTGTTCCTGACTTTCAACTATTTTATTTGCTGCATTAATTTTTTCATACACTTGATTAACTAATTCTGTAATATCTTTAGCTGAATTCTGACTGCTCTGTGCTAAACTTCTTACTTCACTAGCTACAACAGCAAATCCTTTTCCCTGCTCGCCTGCTCTTGCTGCTTCTACTGCTGCATTAAGTGCTAATATATTAGTTTGAAAAGCAATACCCTCTATAACTTTAATAATATCTTTTATCTTCTCACTATAATTACTAACCTCATGCATACTATTTACTGTTTCTGATACAACTAAAGAGGCATTCTCCACTGATTCTTTACAACTATTCATCATTTGATTGCCTTTAACTGAATTATTAGTTGACATAGATATGGCAGAAGATATTTCTTCCATAGAAGAAGCTGTTTCTTCAAGATTAGCAGCAGTATTTTCCGCTTTATGGGCTAAATCCTTATTTCCTGAAGCAAGGCTATTAGCTACCTGAGCCATTTTATCAGTATTATACAAAGTAGTTTCGATTACTTCTATAAGTTTATGTTTCATAACATGGAAAGAATTTGATAATTCGCCAAGTTCATCTTTCCTATTTAGTTTTCTATTGTACATAATAAGTCTGCCTGATGCTATCTCTTTAGCCTATTCTACAATAATATTAAGCGGTTTTATTATGCTTTTCGTAAATATAAATACTACTAATGTCATAAGAAGCATAGATATTATACCAATAATTACACTTGTTATTACTATGGATTTATTAATTTCATAAATCTCTTTTTCATCCATTGCATAGGCAACTATCCATGGCTGAACTCTCATTTTTTTATAATATCCGGCTCTTACATGATTATTAAAAGAATACTTCAATCCGCCTTCTTCTAATCCGCTTTCAATAATTCTTGTATATTCATCAGGTGCCTGCTTATTTATTTCTGCAGGATCTGTATCCATAGTAACTATAGAATTTTCATTTACAGTTATTATTCTTCCTGTTCTTCCTAATTTTACATGGGCAAAATATTGCTGATGTATAACAGCACCTTGTATAACAATTATTAAATATCCTATAATATTATTTTCAAAATCGAGAACTTCTATACCCATTGCTAAAGTAAGTTCTCCAGTTGTCGGAGATACTGTAAGATTTCTGCCGAAAGCATATTCCTCACCGCTCTTTAATCTTTCCCATAAATAAGGTCTGTACTGAGATATATTTTGACCATATAAAGTACCGTTTCTATCTAAAAGATATTACCGTTAGTATCTGATACATAAATATTTTCTACATACGGATTTCTTTTAACAAATAAATCTAAATCAATTAATCCTAATTTTTTATAAACATCATCATTCGATATTAAAAAATTTCTAATATTTGCGCTGCTGGCATAAGATACCGAAACCATAACCTGTGCATCTAATATAGAGTCAAATAAATTAGCATATCCTTCTGCTGTATTCTGAAAACCTGTACCTATACTTTTAGTTATACCTTTATTAGAAAAATATATCGATGCCGCAAGTAAAAAACCTAACATTAATATAGCCATAAAACTAATTGTTACCGGAAGCTTAAAAGATAAACTATGAATTTTTCTCATAATAAACTCCAATTATTTATTAATGAGGGATAATAAACACTAAAAATCGACAAAACCCTAATTATGTATATTAGTATACTCAAAAAAAATCAATTGTCAATAAAAATTTATTATTTATAATACATTTTATAAACAATAAATTTTTATTGATATATGGATTGAGATAATATCATTTTTCTATTTTAAAGAAACTAATAAGCTCTTGTAAATGCATAGCATCATTATATAATGATATAGAAGATGCTGTAGATTCTTCAACAAGTGCTGCATTTTCCTGTGTTAATGTATCCATTTGCATAACTGCATTATTAACCTGTGATACTCCTTCTTTTTGTTCAACAGCAGCTTCTGTTATAATTCTTATAGTTTCAGCTGTTTCTTCTATTTGCTCTTTTATACCAACAAATAATTGTTCCTGACTTTCAACTATATTGTTAGCCTTATTAATTTTTTCATATACTTGATTAATTAACTCTGTTATATCTTTTGCTGAATCCTGACTGCTCTGTGCTAAACTTCTAACTTCACTTGCTACAACAGCAAAACCTTTACCCTGCTCGCCTGCCCTTGCTGCCTCTACTGCGGCATTAAGTGCTAATATGTTAGTTTGGAAAGCAATACCTTCTATAACTTTAATAATATTTTTAATTTTCTCACTATCAGAATTAACATCATTAATACTTCTCACTGTCTCTTCTACAACTGATGCCGCATTCTCTATTGCTGCCTTACAGTCTTTCATCATCTCATTGCCTTTAACTGAATTATCTATAGATACGGTAATTGCAGCTGCTATTTCTTCCATAAAAGAACCTGTCTCTTCAAGACTTCCAGCTGTACTTTCTGCTTTTTCAGCTAAATCTTTATTGCCATTAGCAAGACTATTGGCAGCCTGTGCCATTTTATTGGATTCTTCCAAAGAATTCTCTATAATTTCTATAAGTTTATACTTCATATTATGAAAAGAAAGAGATAATTCTCCTATCTCATCTTTTCTTTTTAATTTTCTCTTATGCATAACAAGTCTTCCATTTTCTATTTCTTTAGCTTCTTCTACTACAATAGAAAGAGGTTTTGTAATGCTCTTTGCAAATAAGAACATGATTACAATTAAAACTATTATAGATATAATAGCTACAATAACAGTAATACCAATAGTTGATCTTATCTGCTCGTAAATTTCATCCTCATTCATGGCATAAGTTACTATCCAAGGCTGAACTTTCATTTTCTTATAGTATCCGATTCTTATAATATTTCCATTTCTATAACTGTAAGGACCCTCAACTGCAGAACCATTAAATATATTTTTGTACTCAGTAGGTGCTGCTTTATTTATATTATTAGGATCCATATCCATAGTAACTATAAAATTTTCATTTACAGCAACTATTCTTCCGCTTCTTCCTAATTTAACCTCTGAAAAATAATGATCATGTATAACAGAACCTTTAACAGTAGTTACTAAATAACCTATTGTATTATTACTAAAATCTGTAATTATAGATCCAACACCTAATGTTATTTCACCTGAAACCGGTGATTCTCTAGGGCTTCCAAAAGCAGCTTTTTCTCCTGATGAAAGTTTTTTCCATAAATGAGGTCTTATATCAGACATTACTCTATTTCTTAAAGCCTCTGATGTGGTAAGAAGCACATTTCCTTCTTTATCCGTCAAATAAATACTTTCCACATAACTATTCTTTTCTATAAAATCTGCCATATCTCTTTCACTATAAGCTCTGGAAATATCATCTCTAGAAATCATATAATTTCTAATATTAGCATCACTAGCATAAGAAGTGGCAAGCAGCATCTGTGATTCTGTTAAAGCATCCAATAAATAAGCATAACCTTCTACTGTATTTCTAAATCCAACATTTATTGACTCTGTGATACCTTTGCTTGAAAAAAATAATGAAATGGCTAAAAGCACAACTATTATAACAACACTAATAAAACTAATAGATAATGGTAATTTAAATGCTAAACTATTTAATTTCTTCATAAATACCCCCTATTATTATAATAGAATATATTATATTTTAATTTATAATATAGTAAAATTTATACTGATTGTCAAATTATATTACAATAATTAGATTTTTAATATAAAAAAGTAAAAATAAAATACATCTGAAAATTAATTAATATTTCTTTAAAAATAAAATATTTTAAATTTACAAAATTCAATATGATTGTTTATATTATATCAATAAATAATTCATTGATTGACTATTTATAACTTTACTATAGAATTATATTTATGGAAAAAATAATTAGAAGAACATCATTAACAATAATATATACAATATTATTATCTGCTGTAATATTATCAGTTATATTCTTACCTAAAGGATATAATTTTTATAAACAATGCAGAGAATATATTAATAAGCCATTTTCAAAAAATGAATTAAGAATTGATGAAGAAAGAGCTTTAAAAATATATGATAGAAATTCAATACTTGTATCAACAATATTTCCAAAGCATGGCGGATTTTTTGAGGAAGTTAAATATGAAGATTTATCAACAAATCTGATAAACGCTGTTGTAAGCGCAGAGGATAAAAATTTCTTTAATCATAACGGAATAGATTATAAAGCCATAATAAGAGCATTTTTATCAAATTTAATAAGCGGAAGAGTAGTATCAGGAGGAAGCACAATAACGCAGCAGCTTGCTAAAAGCATAATACCCCGTGAAAGAACATATATAAATAAATTCTATGAAGCTCTTGATGCCATAAGGCTAGAAAGAAATCTTACAAAAGAACAAATACTTACAGAATATTTAAATAGAGTATTTTTGGGAAATAACTGCTACGGTGTAGGTGCAGCAAGTGATTTATACTTCAATAAAAAAGCAAAAGATTTAAATATTAATGAATCTGCAATGATTGCTTCTATAATAAAATCAGGAACAAAATTTAACCCATATAAATATGAAGATAAATTAACAGAAAGAAGAATATACGTATTAAATGAAATGAAAAATAATAATCTTATTACAGAAGAAGATTGCACTAAATATATAAATGAAAAACCAAAAGTTTATGATGATAAAGATAAATATACTTTTAAAGCTCCTCATTTTACAATGTACGCAAAAGAATCTTTAGAACAATTAAAGTATACAGGCGTAACTGAATTAAGAACTACATTAGATTATAAGATGCAAAAAGAAGCAGCTTTAGTAATAAGCAATGCTAGTCAGTCTCTTCATATTTTTAATGTACGCAATATATCATGTGTAATATTAAATGCTAAAACAGGCGAAGTTCTTACAATGATAGGTTCTATGGATTACTTTGATTCTGAAACTCATGGAGCAGTTAATGGAGCTACAGCATTAAGACAAGCAGGAAGTACTTTAAAACCTTTTATGTATGCATATTTATTTGATAAGGGAGAAACTCCGGCATCAGTTATAGCAGATATTAAAACATATATTAATTCTCCTGGAGGAGATTATATACCTGAAAACTTTGATCATAAATACAGAGGCCCTGTTACTATAAGAGATGCATTGGCTAATTCTCTTAATATACCTGCTGTTAAATGGCTTGCTAGATACAGTATAAAAGATTTTCAAAATATACTTTTAAAATCAGGATTAAGCTCCATAGATAAAAATCCGGATCATTACGGATATTCTTTGGTTTTAGGAAGTGCCGAAGTACGTTTAGTTGATTTAGCCTCTGCATATACTATATTTCCAAATTCCGGAACATTTATAAATAATTATTCCATAACTTCATTAAAAAAAGCTAATGGAGAAGTTATAACTCTTCCTAAAAAAACTACAAGAAAAGTTATATCCGAAGAAAGTGCATATTTAATAACAAGCATACTTTCTGACAGAAATGCAAGAATGGGATCTTTTAGAAGCTACAAAGGAATAGTTTATCCATTTTCAGTAGCTATAAAAACTGGAACTTCAAAGGGTTCAAGAGATGCTTGGGCTATAGGATACACAAAAGATTATATAGTAGGATTATGGCTTGGAGATTTTGCAGGAAGTGAGATGATAAATATAACAGGAGGAAATGGTGCTGTTCCTATACTTTATGATTTATTTATCATGCTTAACAAAAGCCAAAAAGAAACAAAATGGGATAAACCTAATACTATTATAAAGAGAGAAATATGTCTTATAAGCGGAAAACTTAGAGGGGAATTCTGTAAAGAAACAAGAATAGAAGAATTTTCACATATAAGTGTTCCTAAAGAAGAATGTGATGTACATAACTTATATATAAAAACAAATTCTGACGGATCTATCAGTGAAAAAGTTTTTGTTAATCTTCCTAGTGAATATAATGGCTGGATTAAAGAACAGCAATTAGAACGCCCTACTTTAGAATGGACAAAAGTTAATAACATATATGCATATAATAGAATGAAAAATACCATAAATAATCAAAATATTAATTTAGGAACTCATACTGAAAATATTACAGAAAATAATTTAGCATACGATTACAGCGAAAGACCTCAAATGAATTTAAATGCTGTAAATACACCTTTGGCATCATCTGAAAGAAATATTAATAATAATGTAAACAATATAAAAGAAAGACTTTCAATAAAAGAACCTACTGACAATTCTGTATATAAAATTGATTCTACCCTTCCTATGGAGTATCAAAATATATTCATATCTTCATATATACCAAAAAATGTTGTAAGTGCTTCTTTATACTGCAACAATGAAATAATAGCCAATATTGATGATTTAAAAAAAGAATATATAAAATGGAACTTAAAACAAGGTGATTATACTTTTTATATAGAAGCAAAAACAGAAGAAGGGGAAATAATAAAAAGTTCTACTGTAAAAATATATGTACAGTAATAAAAATAGTATTGACAATAATTTTTATACCGATAATATTAATAGTGTGATATGTATTTTTGACGGAGTTTATTTATGAACAAGAAAATTATTTCCATATTATTAATAGTTTCTATGGCTTTGACTTTGCAATCAGCTTATAAAACAAATCAATACATGAAAGTTGTTGAAGTTAAAGGAAAAGTAAAAATATCTTCTCAAAAAGCTATAGTAAAACCTGCACAAAATGGCGACTTATTATTTACCAAAGATAATATATCCACTGAAAAAAATTCTTCTCTAACTTCATATTTAGAAAGCAATAATATTTTTAAAGTAAAAGAAAACTCTTCATTAAATATAGATGAATCCTACGATAAAACAGGAAATACAAAGTTATCATTAAATACCGGAGATTTTATAATCGTAGTTTCATCAAATGCCAAACCTGGCAGTGTAACTGTATTAACTCCTAATGCAGATGTTGCTGTTAATGGAACTGCTTTAATTTCATATACAAATGGAAATACTAAAGCTCAGTTTTTATATGGAAACGGCAAAGTTAATGGAACTGATGTTAATCAATTCAGTGAAGTAAATATAGATAATTCAAATAAATTATCTATAAAAAATATAGAAATAAATGCTTCATTAACTAATACTATTAATGAAATAGCTGCTATGCCTTATATAGAAACTATAGTACCTGATGCTGCAAAAATAAAAAATTACTATAATTATAATAATGCACCTGTATCAGAAACTAATACCATAGTAGAAATTGAAAAAGATTATTCTGCAAACACTAATGAAAACAGAACTACTTTGATTATAACCAATCAGACAAAATAATAAAATGCCTGCATTTATATGTCATTTATAAAAACTTTGACAAATAAAAAATAGAGTATATAATATAATCAAATATTTCTTTGTAAAGGTAAATAATAAATGACTGCTCGAGAACAAATAGTAAATGCTGGTAAGAAATTGTTTAAGAAATATGGTTTTAAAAAAGCATCGATGAGCGATATTGCTTTAATGGTTCATAAATCCAAAAGCAGTATATATCATTATTTCAAAAGCAAAGAGGAAATATTTTTTGCAATAGCTGAAAATGAAGCAAATGACCTAAAAAGAGAATTATATGAGGCCATAAAAAAAGAAGATACAGCAGAAGCAAAATTAAGAGCCTATATATTAACAAGACAAAAAGGATATATAAAACTTGCCAATCTATATGAAGCATTGCATAGTGAAATATTTGAAGACTTTACTCTTATAGAACACATGAGAGCACAGTATCATAAAGAAGAATATAATACCATTAAAATGATACTTAGAAACGGAATGAAAAAGGGCTTATTTAATATAGATTTAAGATTGGCTACAGAATCTATTTTAGCTATAATAAAAGGTTTTGAAGTGGAATGGGCTAAAAATAAAAATCCGGAAAATTATGAAAAAGATTTATATACTATGATAAACATTATATTCTATGGTATAGTTAAAAGAGATTAATAATTTTATAATGAAAAAACTTTTTATATACCCTCTTACATATATAGTTTATATAACAATATTATTTTCTGTTGGAATATCATTAGCATTTCTAATAAAAAACTTTGAATTTATTTATATTTCTTCAATAACAGCATTCATACTCATAATAGTTTCTATAATATTAGTGTTAAATAATAAAAACAACATATCAATAATAATATTAATATTATCATGCATATTTATAGGCTATAGCTATACTATGATACGATATTATGATATATTAAAAAATCCTCTTAATGAATTTGATAAAGAAATAAAAGCATACAATGCAAAAATATTACAATATGAAGGTGTTATAGGATTTAGAGATAGATATATTGCTTATGTAGATAAAGTTTATGATGGTACTAATTGGTACAATTATTCTGGTAATATAAGACTTTATAACAGCTCGTTAAAGCCATTATATATAAATGATGAAATAACAGTATCTTCAAAATTAAATCTATACAAAAATATATTAACTAATGATGATATTTACCCTTCAAAACTCATAACAGAAATACTTGCTGACAGAATGCTTTACGGAGCAGCAAGCATATACCAATATAATAATTTTGTAATTCAAAAAGAAGGTTTTTCAGCAATTAACTATATAAATAATTATGCTCTAAAAGTTAGAAATATAGCAAAAAAATCATTAGGTGCTAATATGAAAGCTATACCTTATACAATAGCACAAGGAATAGTTATAGGTGATAAAAATATAATACCATATCATATAAGAAAGTATTTTATAGATTCCGGTATATCTCATATATTGTCAATATCAGGACTTCATATTTCTATGGTGCTTTCTATATTGTTTTTGTTATTATCATTTTTCCCTATAAATTTTTATAATAGAATATTAATATCAACAATAATAACTGTTATAATATATCCCCCTATTACACTATTTTCTATTTCTATAGTAAGATCAAGTATAATGGCTATATGCTTACTCATATCATATTATTTTGATAGAAACAGAAATTCTATTAATGCATTATTCTTATCAGGTCTTATAATTTTAATAATGAATCCAAATTCAATAAAAGATATTAGTTTTCAATTTTCATTTTTAGCTACACTTGGAATCATATTATATTATCCGATATTCAATTTATATATCATAAAAAATATAAGAAATATAAAAATAAATAACAAAATTATTAATATAATAAAAAATTCAACAATTAAATTATTGGAATTTTTATCTATAAATATATTTGCTCTTATAACAGTAATTCCTCTTAGCATACATCACTTTTCAATATTAAATATAACTTCTATAATAGCAAATATATTCGCTGTACCTTTATCATTTATAATATTATCATCATCATTAATAACAATAATAACATATCAAATATATACACCATTATCTATTTACCCATCAGCATCAACAGAATTTTTTACAAATATATTAATAGAATTATCTAAAAAATTTAGTAATATAAGTTTTCTTAAATATGAATTATCATTAAATTTGTACAGTGCAATATTAATAACTTTTATTTTAGTATTAATAGGTATAATTATAAGAATAAAAATGAATAAAATTAAAGAATAAAAAAGCGTACCTAAAAAACTAGATACGCTCATAACTTACCTAAATCTAATTACTTAGCAGGAGTTAATTTAGTTAATGCATCTTCAACTAATGCAACCCAAGTAGCACCGCTTACGCCATCAACATAAATATTGTTAGCTTTGATCATTTTGTCATAAGCAGCTTTTCCTCTAGCAGGACCGCTACTATGTGCACATTTTGTTAATACAACTTTTGTTAATTTACCGCCAGCAACAGTAACTTTAGCTTGGTAGTCGCCTTTAGAAGTTTTGTAAGTAGCTTTATAATTTCCTAAGTATGTGCCGTCAGGTACTTTAGCTAAATTAACTTTACCTTGAGCAAATAGGAACATGCTAGCTGAGAAAACAACAACAGCAACTAAAATCATGATTTTTTTAAGGCTCATACGATTTCCCTTTTTTTAATATAGTTATATAATAAAACTTAATTACTATAAAAAAGTAAAATAACTGTAAAATTAATTTAGAATTTTTTTAATATTACCTTCTCTAAGTAAAGAAAGTAAATTATCATATTCTACAGTGGTTTTAATTTGATAATACCTGTCATCTATAAAGTTTGAATATTCTATTTTTATATACTTTTCTACCACATCCTTTAAATCATTAACATTATTATTTTTATTTGGTAATTCTTTTACAAAAGCATTTTCTATCTTCACTTTAGATAAAGCTAAAGCAGCATTAAAAGCACTTTCTTTTGCATCTTCTTTATTAGCAGTAAAACCATTAGGATATCCTATTGATGTTGTTACAAATTTATCTTCATTAATCCAGCCATCATTAAAATTAATATTTGATGATGTTTGTGTATTTTTTTCTACAGATTTGCATGATATAATAAAGAAAATCATCATAACAACATAAAAATATTTCATATTCACTCCTATATGACTGTACTGTTAAAATATTCGTCAAATTTTAATTTTTTTTAACTATATAATTTTACATAATTATTAATTTTAGAGTATAATTGTTCCGATTATATAGAAAAATATATAAATTTTACCAGGAATTATTATGAAAAGATTATACATTATATCTATTATCTTTCTTTCATTATATGTAAGAGCATTCAGCCAAATATACACATTGCAAAATGGAGAGAAGCTAACCAACTCATATATACTTTCAGAAACTAACTATGCTATAGTTTTAGAAAAAAACACAGCTAATGAAGGCAGAACGTATGACATTTTATATAAAAACACAAGATTAACTGGATATAAAGATGCAGGTATAATAAGAATTTTGCCTAATGGTACATTAGTAGCAACAATGCTTAAGACTTCTCTTGCTAAAGATATGTGGGTTATAATATATGGAAATATAGAACAGGAATTCGATTCAATAGAAAGAGAGATATTTTCAAGCAATAATTCAATAATATTTGCAAGATTAATGGATTATGGTGTTGCTGTTATAAACGGAGAGGCAAAGGTACAATATTCAGAATTATTTGACAGTGTTATAAATGATAATAATTATGCCTTTTCATATTCAAGAGACGGTCAGTATTTTGTAAATATTAACGGAGAAGAAAAGCAGGTAATTGCAAAAGTAAATAAATTAAAATTTTCCAGCGATGGAAAAAATATAGTATATGTTATAGATGCAGAAGAAAATGCTGTTATATTTAACGGTGTTAATGACAGCGAAAGTTTTAAATTAGTTGATGATTTAGCATCATATAATGACAACAGTATGGCTTATGCTGTAAAAATTATACCAAATATGATGGATACTAATAATATGACTAATACCAATATGATTAGTACAAATAATATTACTAATAATACTGATAATACTAATGAAATTCAAACTGATGTTGTAACAAATGTTTCTACAATAACAAATTACAATTTATCAAATATAAGTATTTATACAAATGAAGAAGGTATTACTGTCAAAGGACAATCAAATACAATAGCATTAATGATGGTGACAAATGTTATAACAAACATAAGATATAATGAACTTCCATCCTTACCTCCTGCTGCTGATGCAACAAACATTATAGCGAGTAATGAATTTATAATGACAAGTGTTATTGCAAACGGCAGAAATTATGGAGAGTTTAATATGGTAACTAATATGTCATTCTCTCCAAACGGAAAAACTTTGGTATTTATAAATGTAAATACAAATAATACTATGCAGTTGTATGTAGGCGGAAATATGACTACCAATTATGATGTAATACATAATTATAAATATTCTGATGATAGCAAATTATTAGTATATGGAGCTCAAACTAATGGAGTATCTTTTGTTGTTATTAATGGAAGAAGACTGCCTAGAAATTATGAAAAAATAAATGATTTCTATTTTTCAACAAATAACAGTTTAATTTATAATGCTACTAAAAACAACAGAGAATTTATAATAGGAGATGACTTTGAAAGTCCTTCATACAATAGAATTACATCTTTCAAATTTTTAGGTGAATCATTTGCATTTACTGCTGAGAGACTTGGAAAATATTATTATTTCATCTTAAATAAGAATGCTTCATTAAGAAAAGAATTAGGCGGATATGATTATATTTCATCTATGGATAATAATCAGGAATCAGCAATATCTATAGTATCTGATAGTAAGAATATATATATTATTAAAGACGGTGTAATAATGACTAACCAATAAAACTCCATTCTATATGATGCGTAAATCTTTTTAGGTTTACGCATTTTTTATATATAAAAAAACGACAGGTTATAATTACCTGCCGTTTTTTAATAATTCTAAAAATTAATCGTCAAATTTTTGTCCCATTAATTGTCCGTTTCTAGATACAACAAGTTCCATCATATTATTTAATTTTAGTTTATAGTTTCCCCATTCTTTTTCGGCATCTATTATAGCAGCCTGAGGATGTGCACTTTTTACAGCTCTAATTACAGCAGCAGGAAAAGCACTTTCAGGGATAGGTGTATATTCACTATCTATATTAACCCACTCTCCATTAGATAAGAAATCTACTGACACACCATTAGACAATTGAACATCAAATTTTCCTCCATCTCTTTCAACTTTCCATATCTGAGCACCTGGAAATGTTTTTTGTATGAAAGCTTTAGCATTTGCTGGTAATGATGATACTGGGACTACAAAATCATCAGCAAATAAATTTGAAATGGATAATACCATTAATGATATAAATAAAACAAATAATTTTCTCATGATTACTCTCCTTAATTTTTATTATTTGAAATTATTTAAAAATAGTAAGTATTATACTTACATATTATACAAATAAGTATATAAAAAATAACATTAATTATCAAGATTTAATTGTGCTATTTTTACAATAAGTTTTTTTATATCTTTAGAAAGAGGAGCTTTTACTTTAATATTTTCGTTTGTAATAGGATGAGGAAATTCTAGCTTATATGCATGTAAAGCCTGCCTATCAAAAAAACCTTCCGGAATAATATTTTTCTCTATAAAATCATCAAAAACTTTAGGGCCATATTTTCCATATATTTTATCCCCAACCATAAAAAGCCCTTTAGAATACAGATGAACTCTAATCTGATGCATTCTTCCAGTATAAAGCCGAGCCATAACAATAGCATAATCCCCTATTCTTTTTACTGTTTTAAATGATGTTTTTGAATATTTAGAACCTTCTACTTTTTCTTTATGTAATGTTTGAAATCGTCTATAATATTTATGCCCGCTTTCAAGCATATATCCTTCTACAGTAAATTTATCTTCAATATTTTCTGCATTTTCTACTACAGCAATATAAGTTTTTTTAATACGTCTTTTTTTATTATCATTAGATATCTTTCTTCCTGCAATCATAGCACAAAATTTAGAAGCTACATTAGAACTTCTTGAAAGCACAACACATCCGCTAGTCTCTCTGTCAATTCTGTTAAGCATATTTATATTGCATCCAAGCATCTGCTTAACAATAGTATGCAATGTATTATGATAATATTTTCCTGAAGGTATAACAGGTAAATTTGCGGGTTTATTAGCTATTATTAAATCTCCGTCATCATATATTATAGTTACATCCCTATCAACTTCAGGTTCTTTCATTCCTATAATATGATAGGCTATTTCATCACCCTTTTTAACTGTTCTAGTATACTTTATTCTTTGTCCATTAAGCAAAACTAAACCTTGTCCTATTAAATCCTGCCACTTGTTTCTAGAATAATAAGAAAATCTATCCCCCATATATTTATCAAGTCTAATATTATCAATATCTTCTTCTATACGGCATTTTCTTATAACAGATTTTTGATACATCTCTTCAATATTTGAATGCAGTTTATTCTTAGCTTTTTTCATAGATTATTATTATACTAATATAATGAAAATTGTCAAAATAATCATGGGCAGAAGAATTAATCCCCTGCCCACAACAAACAAACTTACCAACAAACTAATTAGATTATAGTCCCGCTTTTAATTATTGTATTTTTAGGAAGTATTACTATACCATCCCTAATACAATAAAATTCACTATCCTGATGCTGTATTTTTTTCTTATTTGTAATAACAACATCATTACCTATTCTTACATTCTTATCTATTATAACATTTTTTAATGTACATTTCTTACCAATACCTATTTTAGGCAAATGCTTGACATTAAGCCTTTCAATATCATCACTGTCTTCATAATAGTCGCTGCCCATCATAATAACCCTTTCTAAAGTAGAGCCGGTTTGAACAACAGAACGTACGCCTATAACGCATTCTTTTATAGTAGCATTTTCAATCCTGCATCCGTCAGCTATAATACTTGAAGTTACTGTAGCTTTTTCAACTTTAGAAGGAGACAAATAACGTACATGTGTATATATAGGAGCATTTTCATCATAAAAATCAAAAGGAGGATTTTTACTTCCAAAAGATATATTAGCTTCAAAATATGCCTTAATAGTTCCTACATCCTCCCAATATCCCTGGAAAGCATAGCTGAATACTTTATATTTCTTTATTGCTTCCGGTATAATATCTTTACCAAAATCTATCATAGAACCGTCAGACAAAATTTCTTTAAGTACATTACGTCTAAATACATATATACCCATAGAAGCAAGATATTCTTTTTTTGGATTTTCTATATTAAACATTTTCTTTTGATCTTCTGTTAATTTTAAAGAATTAAGTACATCATCTTCTTTAGGCTTTTCATGGAAATTTGTAATCTGCCCTCTTTTATTTACAAGCATTACACCAAATCCTTTAGCGTCTTCTCTAACAACTGGAACAGTTCCAACAATTATATCTGCACCTGTTTCAAGCATATGCTGAAGCATTACATTATAATTCATACGGTAAACTTGGTCTCCAGAAAGTATAACTACATTGTTAACAAATTCACTGTCAAAATGTTCCCAATTTTTTCTAACAGCATCGGCAGTACCCTGATACCAATCTATATTAGTATCTGTCTGTTCTGCTGCAAGTATACTTACATGCCCGCCTGAAAAATTATCAAATCTATAAGCATTATATATATGATTATTTAAAGAAGCACTATTAAATTGTGTAATAACATATATGTTTCTGAATCCGCTATTAATACAATTAGATACTGGTATATCTATCATTCTATATTGACCGCCTAGAGATACAGCTGGTTTGGAACGTGCTTTTACTAATGGATAAAGCCTTGTTCCTCTTCCTCCTCCGAGTATCAAAGCAACAGTATTAAATGATCTCATAAAAAAACTCCAATAAATTTTCTAAAAACTAAATGGTTATATTATTAAGTATAGTAAAAAAATAAGGGTTTTTCAAGAATCAAATAATTTATCAATAATTATAATATTTTATATTATATTGAAATGTTTTAAAGCCTTGTATACACCGTCATTATCAACATCATCTGTGATATAATCAGCTATATTTTTTACGCTTTCATTAGCATTACCCATAGCAACACCTATAGCAGCATGTTTAATCATACTTATATCATTGCCGCCGTCTCCAAAAGCTATTGTTTCTGATATATCTATATTATAATACTCTATAATCTTATCTATACCTATATGTTTGCCGCCGCCTTTCGTATTAACATCTGTAAACAATGGATGCCATCTATTTGATTCGCAATTTTTAAATATTTTTGACATTAATTCTTTTTCTTTTTCTTCACCAACAAATAAATTTATTTGGAGAATATTGTCAATATTCTCTTCCAAAAAATCATAATAATTATCTACAACTGGTATTGGAAGATTTATAGATTTAGAAACTTTTTCAACTTCATCAGTTTTATAGTTTATAAATATACCCTTGTTCATCATGATAGAACATGGGAACTGCTCTTCATTTTTAAGATAATTAATTAATGAATATACTTCCTCTCTTTGTATGCCGTTTTTATATATTTCTTTATCTCCTATAAAACAGTTGCATCCATTAGCTGTTATATATCCGTCAAACTCTAAATTATCCAAATTATTTATATGTGTCTTTATTCTTCCTGTAGCTATAAAAAGTTTAATTCCCTTTTCTCTTAATAATTTCATAGCTTCTTTTGAAGAATCTGAAACTTTATGAGTATTAAAACTAACTAAAGTACCGTCTATATCAAAAAATACTGCCTTTATCATAATAAAATATCCTAAATAAACATTAATCTATTAAATTAAAATGCTTCAATGCATTATAAATACCATCTTCATCAACACTATCTGTTACATAGTCTGCAACTTCTTTTACATCATCATTAGCATTACCCATAGCAACACCTATAGCAGCATGCTTAATCATACTTATATCATTGCCTCCATCACCAAAAGCTATTGTTTCTGATAAATCTATTGAATAATATTCTATGATCTTATCTATACCTACATTTTTACCGCTGCATTTAGGATTTACATCCGCAAATGAAAAATGCCATCTGCTTGCTGCAGAATTTTTTAAAACATTACTCATTATATCCTTTTCTCTTTTCTCATCTACAAAAATATTTAACTGTAATATATCTTTATAATTATTAGTTATATAAGAATCAAAATCTACAGCTTTAGGAGGTTTTACATTCGCCATACCATAAAGCATGTTAATTATATCATCTGTATAATTAATATGAACAGAATTGCTTGTTACTACAGAGCATGGAAATTTATTTTTCTCATCTTTAACATAATTCATTAGAGAAAATAAGTCTTCTTTGTTGAAAGATACCCTAAAAATCTCTTTTAAATCTTTGCCCTCTTTAACAAAACAGCATCCTCCATTAACTGTTATATATCCGTCTAATTCAATATCTTCTAAATTATCTATTTGAAATAATGCTCTTCCGCTTGCAACAAATATTTTTATACCTTTTTCTCTAAGTTTCTTTATAGAATCTTTGGAAGATTCAGAAATTTTATGAGTATTAAAGCTTACTAAAGTACCGTCTATATCAAAAAATGCCGCCTTTATCATTATTTAACTCTCAATATTTTTTAATTTTTATAATGTATAGATTATATATCTAAAAATATTATTTTCAATTATTATAGTTATGAATAAAAAAAGATACCCTAAATTAATTAAGGTATCTTTTTTATATTACATCATTTTATACTTTTATATTTACTTTGTACTAGGTCCGAATTTAAATCCTAACTGTAAACCTACATCAAAACTTGAATAAGATATATCATCAACAATTAATCTATTAGCATTCACTACATTATTAATAGTATATAAATTAGGTTCTACACCAAAATCATATCCTAAATATAAGCCTATATTAAATGCCAACTTTTCGGTAAAGAAAATAGAATAATCAAAAGTAAATTTTAAATATGGTATTATTGTAGATCTGAAATTTCTTTTCATATAATCTGAATTTATCTTTGTATCAGTTGTGATAGAACCTACTTTATTACGAAGATTTCCAGATACTGGAATTTTAACACCTCCGCCAAGACCTATAGCAAAATTATAAAAATTAAACTTAGGAAGTATACCTAGCTGTACACTGTCAAAAGAATATGTTTCAGATATATTTTTACTAAGTTTGTTAATATAAGAATAAGTATCATGGCTGTAACCTATTTCACCAAGAACACTTAATCCAAGATTACCAGTAAACTTAAACATATAACCAAGCTGTGCTGTTACTCCTATATCAAAACCTACTCCTCCATTTCTTCCAATTCCATTACGTATAGCACCATTCAAAATTATATCCTGATTTTCACCGTAATCAGTTAAATCATAATCATAAATACCAACACTCATTCCAATAGGAACATTTAATATAAATTCAAATCCTCCGTCAATAGCAAAAGATGTTGCACTTATAGCTACAAAGGCAAAAATAGAAAGTATTATTTTTCTCATAATATTTTCAACTCCAATATGATATTTTTTTAATATAATAATACTTTAACACTAAAAATATAATTAACAATAGTAAAATTATAATTATTGTAAAATAATACTTAAAAAAGCCAAAAAAATTTACAAAAAATGCAATAAAAATGAACTTTGTTCAATTTTAGCGTTAAAAAACAAATATTGCAGTTTGAAATTTAATAGAGTTTTTAAAAATAAATAATTTTAATTCGTTAAAAAATTATAAACTAATAATACACTTGATAATATTATTTTTTATATAAATACTCAATTATGCACTATTTAAAATTAAAGTGTGCTGCAAATATAAAAAACTAATATCCGCAACACAAAAAAGAAACACTGATTTTATCAAAAGACATAGTAAGATTCTATATTTAATTCATATAGATATAGAAAAATTATAAACTGATAAATAATTAACAGCATAACTCCTATACTATTATAACTATAATTATGATTACTATATAATAAATTTTAAAAATGTCAATAAAATATATTATAAAAAATAAATTTATATAATTATATTTGTAATTATTTATATATATTAATTAAATTATGTAAGAAATATCTTATAAATATGATACTTGACAATTTATTATTTTATAGTATAAAGATTTCCATAATACAAAACCAATACAATATGTCTTAAAGGAAGCTGAATGAAAAAAGGTAAAAAATCAGAAATAAAAAAACTGAGAGTAAAAACACATAAAAACCTTTTATTAGTCAAAGGAAACAGTGAAGAAGATAAAAAAAAATTAGAAATAATAAGAGATATATTAATAAATGATGAAAATAAGGATAAGGCAGATTTACATAATTATTTTTTAGAAAATAAGGGAGAAGCCATTTTTAAACATCTTCCATTCTTTGATATATACGAAAGACATTTTGCTAAATACAGAGGAAAAGATATTAATATGATGGAAATTGGTGTAGGAAGCGGCGGTGCTGTGAAGATGTGGCGAGAATATTTTAGAAACAATAACCCCGAAGCTAATGTTAATATATATGCTATAGATAAGAATCCTAAATGCAAGCAATTTGAACAAGATAATATAAAAATATTTATAGGCTCTCAGGATGACAGAGATTTTTTAAAAGAAGTAAAAAACCAAATTCCAAAATTAGATATATTAATAGATGACGGCGGACATAGAATGAATCAGCAGATAACAACATTTGAAGAGATGTATGAACATATAAAAGATGATGGTATTTATTTATGCGAAGATGTTTATACTTCATATTGGCCTAATTTCGGAGGAGGGTATAAAAATCCTAATTCATATATAGAATACACAAAAAATTTAATAGATTATCTTAATGCATATTGGTCTACAGTAGAAGATGATTTGTATCCTAATAGTTTTACTGACAGCACCTACTCTATTCACTATTATGACGGAATTGTAGTTATAGAAAAAAGAAAAAGAGATACAAGATACAATGATATATGTCAGCAGGCTATTATAGGTAAAACTAAAGAATAAAAACAATTCTTTTAAAAAGAAAATATATTTACTTTTTAAAATGTAAGAATAAAGACTTAAATAATATTATTATTACAAAAGCTATTATACTTATTAAAACTATAGTAGCCCCTGGTTTTAAGCCCTCATAATAAGAAATGAATATTCCAAGTATAGTAAAAAATAAATTAAACAGAACAGCATATATAATAGTTTTTTTATAACTTCCTGCTATCTGCATAGAGCAAGCAACAGGAACAACCATCATTGAAGATACAATTAAAGCACCCACAGCCCTTGCTGATATTGATACTGTAACAGCTGTAAGTATAGTAAAAATAAAGTTTATTCTATTAACAGGGACTCCTGAAAGTTTCGCAAGTCTTTCATTAAATATTATATAAAAAATCTCTTTATATAAAAATATAAAAATAAGTATAGATATTAAACTTATAAATATAACTAATCTAAGTTCAAAATCGCTTACAGCAACTATGCTTCCAAATAAAAAACTATTAAAATTAGAATTATTTGACACAAAACCGGAAAGCATACCGGCTAAACCAATAGATAATGACATTATAATAGATATAGACATCTCTCCGTATTTAGCAATTTTTTTTCTTATAAACTCAATAGAAAGAGCAGCCAATATACAAAATATAATAGAAGCTAATATTGGATTTATGTTAAATACAAGTCCGAATGTAACTCCTGCAAGAGAAGTATGCGATATAGCATCCCCTATCATAGAAAGCCTTTTTAATACAACAACAACCCCAATGCAAGGTATAATTACAGCAAGCATAATACCTACTATAAAAGCCTTACGCATAAAATCATATTGAAATATTTCCATTTATAAATATTACTCCATATTATTAAAAAAACAGCAAGAACAAACATCATTGTTATGAGGATGTTTATGCTTATGAGAAAGTTCTATATCTATTTGTTTTTTAGCAAGTTCAACTAAACTTCCGTCTTCAAAACAAAATATTCTATTTGATATTTTTGACACTCTTTCCACATCATGTGTAACCATTACTATAGATACCTTTTCATTTTTATTTAAATCCTGCAGTATATTATATATTAAATCTATAGTTTCCGCATCCACTCCGTTTATAGGCTCATCAAGAACAAGCAAATTAGGATTGGATATTAAAGTTCTGGCTAAAAAAACTCTCTGTATTTGTCCTCCGGAAAGTTTAGATATCATTCTGTCTTTATATTTATCCATACCCAAAAGCTGCAGTACATTCATAACTTTATCTTTATGCTTCTTATTTGGAAATTTAAATAAACCAATATCAGCAAAATTATTTGACATTACTATTTCATAAACTGTAGCCGGAAAATTTGCAATTTTAGAATATGCATTCTGTTCTAAATATCCTACCTTTCTCCAATCTTTAAATTTACTTATATCCTCTTCATATAGTTTTATACTTCCTCTGTATTGATGAAGTTCTCCTAAAATAAGTTTTAATATAGTACTTTTTCCAGCTCCGTTTGAACCTATTATAGATACAAAATCTCCGCTGTTAATATCAAAACTTACACATCTTAATATATCAACAGATGTGTATCCAAAATGCACATTTTTAAATTCTATAACTTTACTCATATATTTTAATTAAGTCCGTTAGTTAAAGATAAAAAGTTTTTTTCCATTACAGAAAAATAATCCTCTCCTGCATTAATATATTCTTCACTTAAAGACTCTATAGGATTTAATGTATATATTTTAGCTCCTGACTCTTTAGCTATAGAATCTACTAGTCTGGAACTTGAAAAATCTTCGTAGAATATAGCTTTTATATTATTATTTTTTATGAAAGATATTGTTTCAGACATGGATTTAGGATCTGCTTCATCCCTTGCAATAGCAACCTGATTTAAAGAATACTCTTTGCAAAAATGTCCGAATGCAGGATGAGTTACAACCAAATTAGTATTTTTAACATTGGATAAATAATTTCTAAAAGTATTATCCAATTCATCTAAACGTATTGCATATATATTGTAATTAGAATTATAATAATCAGCATTGGTAGGATCTGCTTCCATAAAAGCATTTTTAATATTTTCCATTTGTTTTTTTGCTTTAATTGGAGAAAGCCAAAAATGAGGATCAGCTTCTTCATTAATAATTCCAGAAGAAGCCTCAACATATTTAATATCTTTTATACTATCTTTAACTGTATCAACCCAATGCTCCATACCTCCGCCATTATATATAAAAAGATTAGCTTTAGTTAAATTTGCCATATCTTTAGAAGTTATTTCAAAATCATGCGGCTCAGCACCGGCAGAAGTCATATTATAAACATCTGCCTTTTCTCCGCCTATCTTTTTAGCAAAATCATAAATAGGATATATACTTGCATATACTTGAATTTTATTATCTGCTGTATTAGCTATATTGTTATTTGAAGTATTGCTATTACAACTAATAATTAAAAATGTACTAATTATAATTGTTAAAATTTTTTTCATATTGTATAAAATCCTTTATTAAAGTATTATAATTTCAATATTATAATACTTTAATAATCAAATTTCAATCTGTTTTATTATACTAACATTTTAATAATATATGAAAATACATTATTAAATATAAGAACTTTTTACCGAAAATATTAATAGTATTATATTATTAGGATAATTATGAAGTATATTGTAGGATTTTTAGCTGCTGCTGTATTCATAGTTTCATGTACTACAGCACCAATAGCTCAATCAGATGGAAATAATCTTCATGGCAAGAAATACAAACTTGTAAGTATGTACCCGGAGATGAATATTACTATAGAGTTCACATCAGATACAATTTCCGGATTTTCTGCTGTAAATAATTATTCATCTTCATATATGATTGACGGAGATATTTTTAATGTGCTGTCTATAGTAACAACAAGAAAGTTAGGCTCGGACGAAGAAAATAGTGCTGAAAAAAAATATCTTGAAATGCTTAAATCCGCAACATCATATAAGATCAGCGGCAAAAATTTAATAATATATACATTATTATCAAGTGAAAATTTAATTTTTGAAGAGATTTAGAGTATTGTTAATGATAAGAAAATTTATAGCACCTGTATTATTTATTATTATATTCCTTATAATTTCATGTGTTTCAACTAGCAAATCAATAGCTATATCTACAAGCACACTTAATGGAAAAACATTCCAGCTTACTAATATGTTTGAGGGAAGAGGCATAACAATATCATTTTATAATGAAGAGTTTTACGGATACAGCGGATTCAATACATATCTAGGCGAATATGAAATGAGAAGAGGAAACATAATTATATTAAAAAATATGGCTGTAACAAAAATGGGCGGAACATCTGAAGCAGTTGAAATAGAAAAGCAATATATAGAATTATTAAGCAAAGCCTCATCAATAGAGCTTACAAGCAATACGCTAACAATAATAACATTAGATGATGAAAGACTAGAGTTTAAAAGAATAAAATAATATAAAAAATGAAAAATAAAAAAATCATATATTTTATAATAGGTATAATTATATTTATTGCATTATGGTCTTTTATTTCTATAAAAATTAATTCAGAAATAATATTCCCAAATATACAAAGCATATTAAAAAGATTATTAGAAATAGTATCAGAAAAATCATTTTATAAAGATTTAATTTCCAGTATGATAAGAGTATTAATAACATTTGCATTATCATTTTTATTGGCATTAGTTTTTGGAATAATATCAGGTATATTTAAAAATATTAGATATATATTAATGCCTATAATAAATTTTATACGTACAATACCAACTATACCATTAATATTAGTTGCTGTAATATGGTTTGACAATAATACAGTTCCCATATTTGTATCTATGCTTGTAATATTTCCAATAATGTATGATTCTGTATGCAATGGAATAATCAATGTTGATAAAAATTTAATAGATATGTCTTTATCCTACAATGTATCTTTAAAAACTCAAATAATCAATCTATATATACCATTTATAAAACCATACATATTAACTGGAATATCTCAATCTATGGGTATAACTTGGAAAAGTATATTAGCTGCAGAAATACTTGCAATTCCAAGTCTAGGTATAGGAACAAAATTATATGAATCTCATTTATATTTAGATACTATTTCATTGTTTGCATATTGTCTTATAGCTGTTATATTTAATGGAATATTTGAAATTGTTATAAGGATTAATAATGACAGATAATAATATATTTAAATTAGAAAATATAAATCTATCATATAATGATTTAACAATATTTCAAAATTTCAGTATAGAATTTCATTTAAATAAAATAAATATAATATTAGGTTCATCAGGATGCGGTAAAACTTCTCTTTTAAATATAATATCATCAAAAATAGATAAAAAGGATCAGGCATTCGTATATCAGGAACCTAGATTATTAAATTTTTTCAATTCCTATAAAAATATAGAATATATTTTAAAAGATAAGATAAAAGATAAAAAAGAAAGAGACAAAAAAATAATATCATCATTAGAGATAGTCGGACTTGAAAAAAACATATACTCGAAACCAGAAGAACTCAGCGGAGGAATGAAGCAAAGATTATCATTGGCGAGAGCTTTAGCTTATGATTCAAATTTTATACTAATGGATGAGCCTCTTCAAGGACAAGACATAAAAAGAAAAAAAGAACTTCTTGACATAATTAAACAAATACAATTAAAAAGAAATAAAACATTTTTTTATGTTACGCATGATGTATCAGAAGCTGTTATACTAGGAGATTATATATACATATTATCTAATCATAATAACAGCACTAAATTAATATTTAATACTCATATAAAAGAGAATGAGTTAAATAATAAATTGGAATTACAATCATCACTTACAAATATATTAATTAATAATTAAATATATTAAAGCAATATTATTACTATTTATTAATAAAAAATCTATTAATATAGTCTATAACAAATATAGCCAAAACTATAAAAGGCAAAATATAAGTTACATAGAATCTAGCCCATTTAGGAAACTTGATACCTTTTCCTATATCTGCTTCTTTAATAAAATTATCCCATCCCCAGCCGAATTCTCTTGTACAGAATATAAGTATAATTATACCTCCGATTGGAAGAAAATTATTACTTACTAAAAAATCAAGTCCGTCAGCTATTGTGCTGCCTTCTCCAAGAGGTTTTATAAATGATAATATATTAAATCCTAAAGCTGTAGGCAAACTTAATATAAATATGCTTACAGCAACTATTATAGTAGTTTTTTTACGGGGCATTTTAGTTTCAGACATAGTAAATGCAATAATATTTTCAAATACTGCTATTATAGTTGTTAATGCCGCCATTGATAAGAATAAGAAGAATAATGCACCCCATAATCTTCCTAAAACCATAGAATTAAATATATTAGGTAAAGTCAAAAATACTAATCCTGCTCCTTCACCTGGATTAATTCCAAAAGAAAATGTTGTAGGGAATATAACAAGACCGGATAAAAATGCTATTAATGTATCAAGCCCCATAACCATTACAGATTCGCCTGTAAGAGAATAGTTTTTATCTATATAGCTTCCGAATATAGTCATAGCTCCTATTCCAAGGCTCAAAGTAAAGAATGACTGTCCTATAGCAGCATAAGCAACAGAGAAAAATCCTTTAATACCTCCGCTGAACATTTTATCTAAATCAGGAAGCAAATAAAATTTAAGTCCTTCTTTAGCATTTGGAAGTGTAACAGCTCTTATTATAAGAACAAAAAGAACTAATAAAAGAAGCGTCATCATAACTTTAGTAACCTTTTCAACTCCATTTTCAAGCCCCATCATACATACAAATGTTGCTATTACAACTGTTATAGTCATCCATAATATTAAAGTAGATGGAGAAGCTAAAACAGAATTAAAAAACTCACCTACCTGCTGAGGATTAAGACCTTGAAGTTTTCCCATAGCCATAAAATAACAATATGATAAACACCATCCTGCTATAGTAGTATAAAACATCATAAGAAGTACACATCCGAATAATTGTATGTATCCTACTATATGCCATTTATATCCTGGTTTTTGTAAAGCTCTGTAAGAACCTGCTAAATCTCTTTTACCCGCTCTTCCGACAGAAAATTCCATCACAAGTATAGGAAGACCTAATATTACAAGAGATATCAAATAAAGAAGTACAAAAAGAGCACCGCCGTACTTTCCTGTAATATAAGGAAATCTCCATACATTGCCCAACCCTATAGCACATCCTGCTGAAACTAATAAAAATCCTAATCTGCTTGAAAGTTTTTCTCTATCATTATTATGCATATCAATACCTATAATTTATTTTAAGTAATAATTAATAATAATTAAAAAATATAAAAAATAATATTTAGAATATTTAATTATTAGAAATTTTCAAATTATTTATATAATTAGTATATATATTTATATCGTTAGTATTTTCTATTAAAATAAAATTAACTCTTCTGTTTTCTTCATTATTTGTATAAATATTTAATAAATCTTGAAGAGCATAATTTGTAAATTTAGATAAATTAGATGATTTCATATTAAAATATACTGTTTCACATCTTTTATATGATAAATCCTCTATATCTTTTCTATTATAAAGAAATAATATATCATCCTTTTTATTTTCTAAAAACATATTTTCATTATCAGATATATGTCCCTCTATAATTATACTCATAATGTTAGTATTTTGGGATAAACTGCTCACATAATTTATAGTATTATTGTATCTATTTAAATCCAAATAACTGCTGTTTGATGTAAACAAAATGGCATCCGGAACCACTAATAATTTACCCCTCTCTGTCATTATATACTCATATTTTGTTTTATTAGTTTCAGGGACAGTAATTTCTTTAGGAACTTCAACTTTTGGGGGTTTTGTTTTTTTGGCAGTTGATATAACTATTGCCCCATAAGAATTCAAAACTATTAACAATAATATAGCTGACATAGTTATAAATGATTTTCTTTTTAACATATAAAAACCTTTCAAATCATATTATACAATATATTTAAAAAATTTAAATATCGTATTTATGTCATCAATTAATTAGAGTCAAAAGTAAAAAAAAATTATGTATTTTTACGTTAGAAAATTGACAATAAGAAAAATAACATTATACTATATAAAGTAGTATATTTTTAACTTTATGTAAATATTTTATTATAATCAATGAGGAGAATTTATTATGGCATCAAAAAAGATGGTTTACTTCTTTGGTAATGGTAAATCTGAAGGTGCAAAAGAAACTAAAGCACTTTTAGGGGGTAAAGGCTTAGGACTTGCTCAAATGACTGAAAGTAAAGTTCCTGTACCTGCTGGTTTTACAATTACTACAGAAGTGTGTGATTATTACTCAAAAAACAAATCATATCCTAAAGGATTAGAGAAACTAGTTGATGAAAATATTAAAAAACTAGAAAAAGCAATGAATATGCAGTTTGGAAATGCTGAAAAACCATTGCTTGTATCTGTACGTTCAGGAGCTGCTATATCTATGCCTGGTATGATGGATACAATACTTAATTTAGGTATTAATGAAAATGTTGTAGAAGGCATAATAAAGAAGACTAACAATCCAAGATTTGCTTGGGACGCTTATAGAAGATTTATACAAATGTTCGGCGATGTAGCTATGGGCGTTGATCATGATAAATTTGAAGAAATTTTAGAAGAAAAAAAACACTCTATAGCTTCAAGAGTAGGAAAAACAGAAAAAGAAGTAAAAGATACTGATTTAGATGTAGAAGATTTAAAAGAAGTTGTAGCTAAATATAAAGACATGTACAAAAGAGAAATGGGAGAAGATTTCCCAGATGATCCTAAAGTACAGTTATGGCATGCTATTAATGCAGTATTTAGAAGCTGGAATAACCCTAGAGCTGAAGCATACAGAAAATTAAATGATATAAGAAATTTATTAGGTACAGCTGTTAACGTTCAGGCTATGGTATTCGGTAATATGGGAGATACTTCTGCTACAGGAGTATGTTTCTCACGTAACCCAGCTACTGGTGAAAACAAATTCTACGGAGAGTTCCTAATCAATGCTCAAGGAGAAGATGTAGTTGCCGGTATTAGAACTCCTCAGGAAATTACACTTGAAGGAAGTATAGAATGGGCTAAAAATAACGGCATAAGTGAAGAAGAGAGAAAATCTAAATACCCTTCTCTTGAAGAAGTTATGCCTAATGTATACAAACAATTAGTAAGTTATAAAAACCAATTAGAAAAACATTACAGCGATATGCAGGATATGGAATTTACTATACAGGAAGGCAAACTTTATATGCTTCAAACACGTAATGGTAAAAGAACTGCTGCTGCTGCTGTAAGAATAGCTGTTGAACTTGCTGAAGCTAAAATAATTTCTAAAGAAGAAGCTATAATGAGAGTTAATCCTTCTGATTTAGATCAGCTGCTTCACCCAATGTTTGATCCTAATGCTAAAAAAGGTGCTAAAGTTCTTGCTAAAGGATTAAACGCTTCTCCTGGTGCTGCTGTTGGTAAAGTAGTATTTGCTGCTGACAGAGCTGAGGCTATGAAAGAAGCTGGAGAGCAGGTTGTACTTGTTCGTATAGAAACTAGTCCTGAAGATATTAAAGGTATGAATGCTGCTGAAGGTATATTAACTGCTAGAGGCGGTTCTACTTCACATGCTGCAGTTGTTGCACGCGGTATGGGTAAATGCTGTGTTGCAGGATGCAGTGCTTTAGAAATTGATTATTCTAACAAATGTATGAAAGTTGGTGAAGAAACAGTTAATGAAGGCGACTATATTTCTATAGATGGTTCTACTGGAGAAGTTATGCTTGGTAAAGTAGCTACTAAAGAAGCTGAAATGTCTGAAGACTTCAAAAAACTTATGGAATGGGCTGATTCTATCAGAAAATTAGAAGTACATACTAATGCTGATACACCTCATGATGCAAGCATTGCTAGAAGCTTTGGTGCTGAAGGTATAGGTTTATGCCGTACTGAGCATATGTTCTTCAATGCTGACAGAATTAAGAGTGTAAGACAGCTTATACTTGTTGCTGAAGAAGTTAAGCAATTAAAAGAAAAAATAGAAGCTGCTGAAAAAATCGGAGATAAAAAAACTATAGAAGAGCTTGAACCTCTATATAGAGAGCCTAGAAAACTTTACGATGATGCTTTGGATAATATACTTCCTATGCAAAGAGAAGACTTTATTGGAATATTCACTGCCATGAATGGATATCCGGTAACAGTTAGACTTTTAGATCCGCCTTTGCATGAGTTTATACCTCATGAAGATTCTCAATTACAAGAGCTTTCCAATGAAATGAATGTTTCTTTTGATAAATTAAAAGCTATTAGAGATTCTTTACATGAATTTAACCCAATGCTTGGTCACAGAGGATGCCGTCTTGGGATTACTTATCCTGAAATATATGATATGCAGGCTAAAGCTATTATTGAAGCTGCTGTTAAAGTTAAGAAAAGCGGAGTTGATGTTCATCCTGAAATAATGATTCCTCTTGTTGGTACTTTAAAAGAGCTAAAAATGATAAAAGAAAGAATTATCAAAATAGCTGAGGAAGTATTTGAAAAAGAAGGCACTAAAGTTGCTTATAAAGTAGGTACTATGATAGAAGTTCCTAGAGCTGCTTTAACTGCTGATAAGATCGCTACAGAAGCTGAATTCTTCTCATTCGGTACTAATGACTTAACTCAAATGGGAGGCGGTTTCTCAAGAGATGATGCAGGTAAATTCTTAAAAGACTATGTTGATAAAGAAATATATGAAAAAGATCCTTTCCAATCATTAGATCAGGAAGGTATAGGAGAGCTTTTAAGAATAGCTGTTACTAAAGGAAGAGCTGCTAACAAAAAACTTACTATCGGTATTTGCGGTGAGCATGGAGGAGATCCTTCTACAGTTATGTTCTGCCATGATATAGGATTAGATTATGTAAGCTGTTCTCCTTACAGAGTACCTATAGCAAGACTTGCTGCTGCTCAAGGAGCTATAAAATCTAAACCAGCTAAAAAAGCATCTGCTGCAAAAAAACCAGCTGCTAAAGCTAAATCAGCAAGTGCTAAAAAAACTGCTGCTAAAGTAGAACCTAAATCTTCTGCTAAAAAAGCAACTGTTAAAAAAGCTCCTGCTAAAAAGACTGCTGCTAAAACTACAGGCAAGAAAAAGTAATAAAATATTTATATAAAAAGGATATAGGGTTTACATATTTATGTAAGCCCTATTTTTTTATTTTAAATAATAATATAATATTGAATAAAAAAAATAATAAGAGGATTAAATGAAATATATATCTAATTTACATACTCATACTACTTATTGTGATGGAAAAAGCACTATAGAAGAAAATATAATACAAGCTATAGATAAAAAGTTTATAAGCTTAGGTTTTTCAGGACATTCTCATTTCGATAAAGATACATGTTCTATGTCTGAAGAAAATACTGTAAAATATTTAGAAGATTTAAAAAAATACAAAAACATATATAAAGATAAAATACAAATTTATATTGGTATAGAAGGAGATTACTATTCTAATTTAAATAAAGAAACTGATGAAGAAATGGAGCTTGATTATAGAATAGGCTCTGTACATTATATTAATGATAATGATAACAATTATTTTCCTATAGATATGTCTAAAAAAACTTTTAATGAAGCAATAAAACATTTTGGTAATTTAAAAGAAGTTATTTATAGATATTATGATAATGTAATAAAAATGATAGAAACTCAAAAACCTGATATTATAGGACATTTGGATTTAGTAAGAAAATATAATTTAAATAAAGAATATTTCACAGAAGAAGAAGATTGGTATACAAAAAAAGTTGATGAAGTAATAGAAGTTATTGCCAAAAATAGAAATATTGTTGAAGTAAATACTAAAATTATGAACAAGAACAATTTAGATGCACATTATCCTAATAAAAATACAATAAGAAAGCTATTAAATAAAAATATACCATTAACTATAAATTCAGATGCTCATAATGCATGTAATATAGATCATTGTTATATTGAAGCTGCTGAAGAATTAAAAAAATTAGGAGTACAATCTATAAAAATCTTAATGGACAATAAATTCCAAGATGTAAGTATAAACAGTTAAAAAATAAAAAGCATAGGAATATTTTTTAATATCCTATGCTTATATTCTTATTTAATAAAAATTAATTAGTCTCTGTTAAAGTACCAGTAATTTTTATTATATTATTTTCATAAGTAGCTTGTAAATCGCCTTGCCAATAAGGAACACCGTCTTTAGCTTTATCAACTATTAAAGAAGCAGCATCTTTATTGAAATCAAAATCATTTGTAGCAACAGCTTCACTTCTTTTAAAGTTTTCTGTACCGCCTCCGATTTTGAAAATTCCATTGCTGTCTGATTTCATTTCAAAAATATATGGCTCAACTGTTTTTCCGCCAGCATGAACAAATCTAATAGTGATTACACCATCATCGCCTTTTGTTATTCCAGTTCCTGTTACTTTAGGACCAGTAGTACCATCAACTGTTCTTTGAGCAATACCTGAACCAGACAAACCATCATCTATATATCTAGCAGCATTAGCAGTACCGAATAATAAAAATTGTCCCATACTAACTTCCATTCTATTATTCAATACATTGTTATCTGTTGATCTGTATTTGTTTAATAGATCTGGAGTTCTTGTAGGCATAGAAGCACCTGTAGCAGCATCTATTTTACCGTCTATATCACCATAAGAACCTGTAATTTTCAAATAAGAGTTACTGCTTATTGAAGCATTGTTAGTGTCTCCAACTATAGCTTGAAAATCTATAGTGATAGTTCCTGCTGCATTAGTATTAGCTGATGCAGTATTTTCTGTTGTTGTTTCTGTTTTTTGTCCGCCGCATGCAGCTGCCAAAACAGAAATAGTTAAAATGATAAAAATCTTTTTCATGGTCTATTCCTTTAATTAAATTTATTTTGTCTCTGTAAGAGTACCATTAATTTTTAATATATTATTTTCATAAGTAGCTTGTAAATCACCTTTCCAATAAGGCATTCCATCTTTAGCTTTATCTGTTACAAAAACAGCATCGTCAAAATTTATATTACTGTTTGTATCAATTGGATTTTCGCTTCTTCTGTAATTTTCATTTCCATTTCCAATAGTTAATACTCCATTAGTATCTGTTTTTATTTCAAACAAATATCTAGCATGAGCAAATCTAATAGTTATAACTCCATCTTCTCCTTTTGTAATTCCTGTACCGTTAATAACTGCCTGAGTATTTGGCTCATCTCCTCTTCTTGAAGTTTTAGCAAAACCATTGCCGGATACTCCGTCAGATACATATCTATCTGCAGATGCTGTAGCGAATAATAACAACTCAGATATTCCAAGCTCCATTTTAGAATTTAATAAGTTATTATCAGGAGCTCTGTATTTATTTAGTAAATCAGGAGTTCTTGTAGGCATAGAAGCCCCTGTAGCAGCATCTATTTTACCGTCTATATCTCCGTAAGAACCTGTTACCTTAAGGTAAGCATTTTCACTTACAACAGCATTATTTGTAACTCCTTCTCCGAACATTGCTTGGAAATCAATTGTCAATGTTCCTGGTTCTGCAGTATTAGAAGGAGCTGACGTTTCTGATTTTTGCCCGCCGCATGCAGCTGCCAAAACAGAAATAGTTAAAATAATAAATATTTTTTTCATGTCTTTCCCTTTTGATTTTTAATAATGTATATATTAATATATTATTAATTTTATGTCAAAATAATTTTTACAAATGTATATATTAAATATTAGTTATATATATTTAAAAAAATTATAATTAGTATATAATTAATTAAATAACTGTCACTTGGAGAATATATGCAATATTTAAAAGAAACAATGTTTTGGAATAATAGCTTATTTCAATATATAGTATTTGTAATCATATTTGCTATAGCAATGATTTCAATGAATTTAATTTTACTATTTTTACTTAAAATATTACTTAAAGTAAATACTAAACTTCAAAACCTTTTTATTACTGATTTAATAAAAAGCATTAAAAAAAGAACAAGACCTATTATATTATTAATATCATTATCAATAGCAAGATTAAGTTTGAACTTGCCTGAAAATTTAAACAAGTATTTTGGAAAAATAGTTATAGTGTTTATTATTATATTTATAATAATGTTTATATGCGACTTTATTACAAACTTTACAAACAACTATTTATCACAAAAAAAAGATGTTGTAATATCAGATGGAATTATAACTATATTAAAAGTAGTGGTATGGATTATAGGATTTTTAACTATACTATCAAATCTAGGAGTTAACGTTAATACCTTTATTACAGGACTTGGTGTAGGAGGTGTTGCTGTAGCATTTGCCGCACAAAGTATAATAGCCGACTTATTCAATTACTTTGTAATAGTATTTGATAAGCCCTTTTTAAAAGGTGATTATATTCAAATAGATCAGGACTTAGGAACTGTAGAATATATTGGTGTAAAATCAACACGTATTAGAAGAAACAGCGGTGAGCAGCTTTTAATATCAAATACTAATCTGCTTGCTTCTAGAATACAAAATTATAGAGTTTTAGAAAAAAGAAGAAAATACATGATGGTAGGAGTTGAGTATTCAACACCATTAGAAAAATTAAAAATGATACCTGATGTAGTAAAAAAAATAATAGAAAGTACAGAAAATACTGAATTTTATAGTGCAAGATTTATAGAATTTGCTGATTCTTCTCTTAATTTTGAGGTTATATATCATGTTACAATACCTGATTATGCAGAATATGTAAGAATAGTAGAAGACGTAAATTATAAATTAGTAGATGAATTTAATAAATTAGGAATAAACTTTGCATTCCCTTCAAGAACAATTTATATGAGCAAAGAATAATACTAAAAAATTATAAAAGGAAAATAATTATATGGAAAATTATTATCGATTAAAGTCATCAAATATTATGCCTAAATTTGGAATTGGAACTTGGGGTATGGGAGAAAAAGAAGAAAGCAGAGAAAAAGAAATAGATACAATAGTTTTCGCCTTACAAAATGGCATAAGATTAATTGACACTGCAGAAATGTATGGAAATGGAGAAGCTGAAAGATTAGTTGGAGATGCTTTAAAAAAAGTTGAATACAAGAGAGAAGAACTCTATATAATATCAAAAGTTTATCCGCATAATGCAGGAAAAGATAATATATTTAACAGTTTAGAATCTTCTTTAAAACGTTTAAACCTCAACTATTTAGATATGTATTTGCTTCATTGGAGAGGAAGAGTACCTTTAAGTGAAACAGTTGAATGTATGGAAAAAGCTAAAAAAGATGGGCTTATAAAAGATTGGGGAGTTTCAAATTTTGATGTAGACGATATGAAAGAATTGAAATATGTAAAAGACGGAGATAAATGCACTGCTAATCAAGTATTATATCATTTAGGGTCAAGAGGTATAGACTTTGATTTAGCTCCATATATGAAAAAAAACAATATTGCTTTGATTGCGTATTGTCCTCTAGCTCAAGCAGGAAGATTAGGAAAAGATATACTAAAAAATAATGTTCTTATAAGCGTAGCAAAAAAACATAATGCCTCCCCTGCTCAGATAGCACTTGCTTTTATTTCGACTTTTGAAAACAGAATACCAATACCTAAAAGTTCTAATAAAAAGCGTACATTAGAAAATATAGAGTCACAGAATATTATGCTTAGTGATGAAGATATAGATATTTTAAATAAAGAATTTCCAGAACCTAATAAAAAAATACCTTTGGATATAGTATAAATATTCTACTAACTTGAAATTATATTTGGAGCCAATTCTATGAATTATTATGATTATAACAATTTAATAGATAAATTAGTTTGTATTATACCTTTAAAACAATATAGAAATGCAATTAGAGATATTTTGCAAAAAAGCATAAAAAGTTACTATAGAACCGAATATCTTATCAATCTATATAATTCAAATAGCCATACAGAAAATGATTTAATAATTTTATGGGTTGGCGGTGGATTATGCGGACAAATAAGAAAATATATATTAGGAAAATATATATATATAAAATATAACAAAAAAGTAAAATATGATTTAAATTGGTATAAGTATAATGGAATGGATGATTATAAAAAATTAAATAGAAACTTTGATCTTCTAAATATTTTTCCAGATTTAGATTTTGAAATAGCTACAGATGATGAAATAAATATATACAAAAGTTGCTTTGAAATTGATTTACCACCCCTTTACGATTTTTCTAATCTAATAGAAAATAATAAAAAATTGTATTTATCTGGAACACCAGATGACAGAAATTGTTTTTTTGAAATAAAAAATATTATTTTAGACAAGCTAAATTTTGATAAGTATTTACTTAATAGATTAAATGCAAAAAATAAACTTATATTGGAAGAGATAAAAAATAGTAATTCTGTATCTATACATATCAGAAGAGGAGATTTTCAAATCTACGGTTTTTTAGATGATCATTATTATATTGATTCAGTTAAAAATATAATAGAAAAATTATCCCCTAATATACCTAAATTTTTCTTTTTTTCAGATGATTCAAAATATGTTAAAAAAAATATATTAAATAATTTACCAACAAAATATGAATATATAGTTGTAGAAGAAAATGATAATGATGCTGGATATATTGATTTATATCTAATGATGAATGCTAAACATCAAATAGCTTCTAATGGTTCATTTGGATATTTTGCTTATTGTTTTAATAAAAATAAAAATAAGATTTTAATATCTCCTGAAAATATGAGATATTATTATATGAACAATATTGATAATATTTAAAAATTATTTCCAAAAAAATAATTGAAAAATAAATCTACATATAGTAGAATAATTAATTATAAAAAACTATATGGTTTTTACATGTACAAAAACAAAAAAATATATTTACTTTCTTTTTTTAGTTTTAACCTTTATCCAACATCCTTAAGATTTTTAGAGCAAGCTAATGAATTTAATATTTTTGATAATATATTTCTATACAATGAATATACACTGCCTAAAGATGAACAATTTGATAATATATTGAAAAGTAAGTTAAATGCTAATATTAGAGGTTTCGGCTATTGGTGTTGGAAACCTTTTATTGTATTAAAAACTTTAGAAAACATAGAATATGGAGATATATTAGTATATGCTGATATAGGATGTCATTTAAGTAAAAATGGCATGAATAGATTTTATGAATATTTAGATACTGTTATTGAAAATAATAGTATGTGTGCCATTTTAGGTACAAAAGAAAAAACATTTACAAAAGCTGATTTATTCAATTATTTTAATAAATTAGATGATAAAAATATAACAGATACTTGTCAAAGACCTGCTACTTTTTTTATTTTGGAAAAAACGGATAAAAATATTGATTTTGTCAAAAAGTGGCTTCAAGTTTTTTATGATGATTTTTCATTAGTAGATGACAGCCCATCAAAAATACCTAATTTTGAAGGTTTTATGGAAAATAGACATGATCAAAGTGTATTTTCCGTACTTTCTAAGATATATGAATTAAAAGCCATAACATCTTACGAATTTGATTCCAAAGATTATAAATATCCAATATTATTTATGCGTGATAAAAAAGATATATACGATTTTATTATAGATAAAACATGCGGAAAATCAATAAAAAAAATTTCTTGGTTTATATCATCATTTGAAAAAAGAGAAACTTTTAGAAAATATATTAAACTAAATTTAAAACAGTTAATAATAATATATTTTACTGAAAACAAAGATTTTAAAAAATTTAATTATACAGGATGTAATAATTTATTACTAGATATTTTAATAAAATTGTCTATTATAAAACTTAAAAAAGAGTTAATATCAGGAATAAAAAAGAATAAAGGTACTATAGAATTTACTATAAATAAAATGAATAAATATACAAATCCTTTCCAAAATATTTAATTCTATTTACTCATATTACATTTTTTATATTACATATATATTTTTGTATTGTTTATTATAAAAAAAAGTATATAATTAGAATTAGATAAACCCAGCTATGATAAGGAGAATTTAATATGGCAGAATTGCGTTACAATCCATTATTAGGAGATTATGTTATGACAGCAAGTCATAGACAATCTCGACCACAAATGCCTCAAAACTATTGTCCATTTTGTCCAGGAAGCGGTAAAGTTCCAGATAATTATGATGTTCATAAATATGACAATGATTTTCCGGCTTTATCTTTTGAGCCTCCTTATCCTGATTCAGTAGATAATGGTAAATTATTTAAAACAGCTCCTGCCATTGGTAAATGCGAGGTTATATTATATTCTCCTGACCATACAACAACATTGCCTGAACTTCCTGTTGAACATATTGCTAAACTTGTTGCTTTATGGCAGGAAAGAATGAAAGCTATAGCAGAAAATAAAAAAATAAAATATATAATGCCTTTTGAAAATAAAGGAGAAGTTGTAGGTGTTACAATGCCTCATCCTCATGGTCAAATATATGGTTATAGCTGGATCCCTTTGAGAATAAAGAGAAAAATAGAAATGGCGGCAAGCTATTATAATGTTCATTGCAGAAATTTATTTATGGATATGATAGAACAGGAATTAAATGACAATAGAAGAATAATATTTGATAATGAACATTTTGTATGTTTCCTTCCCTTTGCATCTGAATATCCTTACGGTATAATGATAATGCCTAAAAAACAAACAATTTCTATTACAGATTTTAATAAAGAAGAAAGCGTATCTCTTGCTGATGCTTTGAAAAAGGCTACTTCAACATTAGATTTATTATTTGATATGAAATTTCCTTATATGATGTGTATGTATAGTGCTCCTGTAAATGATGGTTTTAATTATAAAGATATATGGAATTATCATATAGAATTTTTTCCGCCTATGAGAAGCAAAGAAAAACAGAAATTTAATGCTTCTTCTGAAACGGGTGCTTGGGCTCCTTGCAACCCTACCAGCCCTGAAGAAATGGCTGCTCAATTAAGAACTGCCTACATTAGGCTTATGGGAATGTAAGTGTCGCTAAAAATTACAATCATTATTCCTCATAGAATTGGTGAAAATATACAGCATACATTAGAAGGGGTATATCTATCTAATTATCCCATAGAAAATATAGAAATTTTTCAAGCTGAAGGGACTCATCCTACAGTTCAAAGAAATGAGTGTATTAAACAATCTGCCGGAGATATAATTTACTTTATAGATAATGATTCTATTATAAATTCTGACAATATAAAAAAAGCAGCAGAAATATTTGAAAAAGATAAAAATGTTGCAATAGTAGGAGGACCTGCAATTCATAAAGTTAACTCTACTATAGAAATGTATATTGATAATTGTATGCGTTCATATTATGCTGTAGGACCTATAGCCAATAGATATAGTGTTGATAAATCAGACTCAAAAGAAGGCACAGATAAGGATGTTATACTTTGCAATCTTTTTATAAGACATGATGTATTAATTGAGGCAGGGCTTTTTAATGAAAGTTTATATCCCAATGAAGAAAATGCTCTAATAGATAAAATACTTTCTTTAGGATATAAATTAATATATGATCCTAGTATAATAGTTCAAAGACCGCCAAGAGAAAATTTAAAATCCTATATAAAAATGCTTCTTAATTACGGCAGAGGAAGATTTGAGCAGTTATTTAGAGATTTTAATAAAAAAAATTTGATATTCACATTACCTGCCTTCTTTTCTACATATATAATATCAATTCCATTTATATTATTTTTATATTTTCATACAAATAATTTAATCATAACTTCATATTTTATACCATTTATTATTTATTCTGTTATAACATTATTAGCAGGAATAATAACATCATTAAGAGACCGAGGAATAAAAAATAAAATAAGAGGAATATTCATTTATCCATTTATGTTTTTTATTACACATTTCTTTTACGGACTAGGATTTTTCTATTGTTTGATTAGAATTATCAGCGGATTTCAAAGAATAGCAAAATTTTCTATAAAAAAGCATAAATCTTTTGAATAATATAAATTAAATAAAAAATTCTTACAATTTCATATTGAAAATAAAAATAAATTATATACTATTTACATACTGATTTTTTAAAGGACTTTAATTTATAAAAAAATGAAACACTATATTAAATATATTGCATGTATTTTAAGTATTTTTACATGCAGTTTACACTCTATGTACAATTTTAATGTTAATGAATCTTTTTTTGGAAAAAAAGATTCTAATCCTTCTGTTGTAGATATAGATGATATAAAATTTGAAGACTATTCAATGAATTTAAGTATTATCGATTTCCCTATGCTTAGTACTTTTTTAACTGTAAAAAATAAGCTTCCAATTTTATCTATATTTTTAGATCTATATAAATTTATGGGCTATGATGAAAACGTAAGAACCTACATAAGTTATTGGAATTTCTTCAGAACATTAAAAACTATAGAATGGTATTTTGTAGAAAATAATGATAATATTTCAGTTTCATTTACTTATTCAAGCAGTATGAATGTCGATTATCATTCAATGATAAGAGATTTGTCGGCATCTTACAGCAGATTTAGATTAGATACAAATATTTTACTCGGAATACATTTTTATTTATAGAATATATTATTTATTAAGAAAAATATTTAATTTTCTTAATAAAGTTTGTATTTATTAAAATAAAAATTTGCAAATTATAATTATTTATGATATAGTGTATAGAAAATTATATTAACTAAAAAAGGTTATAGGTGTCTGATTCTAGTAAATACGAAATAATAACGCTTGATGGTCCTTCTGGAGCTGGCAAAAGCACAATAGCTAAATTAGTAGCTAAAAAGCTATCTTTCAAATATTTAGACACAGGGGCTATGTATAGAGCCGTAACCTTATATATTATTAAAAATAATATAGATATAGATGATAAAACAGAAGTCATATCTGCTCTTAATAATTTAGATATAAATTTTGACGGCGGTGGAAAGATATACTTAAATAATGAAGATGTATCTGAAGCTATAAGAAGCATTGAAGTTGTAAATTTAGTATCCAAAGTATCTTCTATTAGTGTAGTTAGACAAAATATGGTATCATTACAAAGAAAAATAGCTAAAGACGGAATGTATGTTATAGACGGCAGAGATATAGGAAGTGTTGTTTTTCCAAATGCCAAATATAAATTTTATATAGATGCTTCTTTAGATGAAAGAGCTAAAAGAAGACATGCTGAGGAAATATCTAAAGGCAAAAATATCACTTATGATGAAGTGAAAGAAAGCATTAGAAAAAGAGATGAGTTTGACTCAAATAGAGAAGACAGTCCGCTTGTAGTACCGGAAAATGCCTGCATTATAGATACTACCAGCATGACTATAAATGAAGTTGTTGAAAAAATCACAAATGTGGTTTTAAATATAAAATCTAATTAATAAATTAGATATTTTAACCTGTGAAAGTACAGGAGGGAGAAGGACGATGGAAGATAATAAAAATTTACCAAATAATGATGATCAAGAGTTATTTCTTAAAGCTGTTGAAGGCTTAAAAGATAATAGTTCTATAGGTCATAAAAAGACAGTAAAAGGTAAAGTAGTACAAGTTGATGAATCTGATGTTTTTATAGATTTTGATTTCAAATCTGAAGGTAAAATTAAAAGAAGCGAATTTGATAAAGAGCCTGTTATTGGAGAAGAAGTTGAAGCTGTTATTACAGGAGAGGATGATAATAATATATTGTTATCTAAAGTTGAAGTAGATAAAAGAAAAGCACAGGACATAATAGATAATGCTGTTAGAAACAACACTACAGTTAAAGGGGTTGTTAAATATATTACTAAAGGAGGATTCACTGTTTCTATAAGCGGACATCCTGCTTTTTGTCCTTTTTCCTTAATAGATATAGCAAAAGGAATTAAAGATACTGATCATATTGGTAAAGAATATGAGTTTAAAATTATAAAAAAAGATAAAAAAGACGTTGTAGTATCAAGAAAAGCATTATTAGAAGAAACTCAGAATAAAAACATAGAATCTTTCCTAGATAATTTAAAAGAAAATGAAATAATAAGCGGTAAAGTAAAAAATATAGAAAAATTTGGTGCTTTTATTGAAATAACTCCAGGATTCGACGGTTTTCTTGCTATACCTAATATGTCTTGGGATAAAGTTATAAATCCTAAATCTATCATATCTAAAGGCGACGAAAGAATGTTCAAAGTTCTTTCTGTTGATAAAGAAAAACGTAAAGTTGATTTAGGACTTAAGCAGTTAGATGAAGATCCATGGAGTAAATTTGTTGAACAATATCATGTAAATGATGTTATCAGCGGCGAAGTTACAAATGTTAAAAAATTCGGTGCTTTTGTCAAAGTAGCTAATGGTATAGAAGGACTTGTTCATATATCTGATTTAAGCTGGAATTCACATGTTAATAGTCCTAATGATTTCGTTAAAAAAGGTGATTTCTTAGAGTGTAAAATATTAGATATGAATGTTCTTGAAAGAAAATTAACTTTAGGATTAAAGCAAGTTAAAGAAAATCCTTGGGATACTGTTGAAAAAGATTTCCCGGCAAAATCCAGCGTAAAATGTAAAGTTAAAAGAATTATTAAAGGCTTTACAGTATTTGAACTTCCTAATGGTTTGGAAGGAACATGCGATATGAGCGATTTTGATTGGAAAAATAATGTTGTAAACATGAAAGACTATGTTAAAGAAGGTGAAGAAGTTAATATGGTTATCATGTCTATAGACAGAGATAAGCAAAAAATAAAATTAAGCTATAAACATACTAAAGAAAGTCCTTGGAGATTATTTGAAAAAGCTCATCCTCAAGGTTCTATAGTGGATGGTGTAGTAAAAGCTATTGTTGATTCAGGTGCTATTATTTCTTTAGAAAATGATTTAGAAGGATATATGCATGTTTCTCAAGTTGAAATACCAAAAGGAAGCACTTTAGAAGAAACTGTAAAAGTAGGAGAAACTTATCCTTTCGTTGTAAGAGAAGTTAATCAAAGTAAGAAAAGAATATCTCTTTCAAGAAGAGAATATTTAGAAGTCCAAAACAAAAAAGAAACTCAAAATTATATTTCAAAAGCTGAACCTACATCTTTAACTTACAATCCATTTGATAATATTAAAAACTAATATTTTATAATATAAAAAATTAAATCCTAATGTTATAATAACATTAGGATTTTTTATTTACTTGACAACTATGTTTTTTTATATATAATTTTTGTATATTTTTTAGAGGTAAAATAATAATGAAAAAAATATTAATAATATATTCTGAATATACTGGTCATGGACATAAAAGTGCTAATGAAGCTTTAGCAAATGCTTTTCATAAGATTTATGGAGAGGAAATTGTATGTAAATCTATAAACGGATTTAAATTAGGCGATTTTGAGATGATTTCAGCAGAAAGGCTTTATAATATATGTGTTAAATATTTCCCTAATATATGGGGTAAAATCTTTAATTTTTCTAATAATGGCAGTATTACCGTAAATAAACAAATTTCTAGAAAAATAAAACGCAGATTTTTGAAAATAATAGATAGTTATAAGCCGGATTTAATATTAAGCGTCCATCCGTTATTTAATGGAAGTATATTAAACGTTTTAGAAAAAAATAAATTAGATACAAAAATGTATATATTATTAACAGATCTAGTAAGTGTAACAAATATATGGCTTGACAACAGAGCAGACAGAATAATAAGCCCCTCTAAAGAAGCTACTGATTTTATTATAAACAACAACATTGATAAAGATAAAGTTGTAACTTTTGGGATACCTGTAAGAGATCATTTTAAAGCACCATTTGATAGTTTAGAAGAGCTTAAAAAAAATACAAACATAAACGGAAAATTAAGAGTTTTAATATTAAATAACACAGAAAGATCCAAAAGAATATTTTATATGATAAGAAATCTGCATGAAAAATATGACTGCGATGTCACAGTTGTATGTGGAAGAAATAAGAATAATTATAAAAAATTAAAATACAGATTAAGAAACTATCAAAGAGAAGTTAATGTTATAGGATATACTAAAGAATTATTCAAATTATTCTATGATAATGATATTTTAATAACTAGATGCGGTTCTCTATCTATAGTTGAAGCTATTAATTGTATTATACCTATAATTTCTATGGGAGCATTGCCTGGACAGGAAGAAGGCACACCTATGTATTTGGAAGAAAACGGATTGGGATATAGTACTTCTTCTACTGATGATATTTTTAATAAAATAGATTTATTGATAGCAAATAATAGAGAAGGTTTAGTTAAAATGAGAGAAGCACAATTTAACTATTATGGCAGAAATGTTACTGATAAAATAGTAAAATATATAGCTGATGATTTACTTGGTTCATGAGGTAAAAAATTGATTAGCAATATAAAAATGAAGGAACTCATATCAGATATAGATTTTTCATTAATAGAACCTAAAAACTACTATTCTATATCACAAAAAGAAAATCAAAATAATGAAAAATATTGGACTGTAAATAAAGAAATTGATTGTACTTTATGCGGCACTTCTGCAAGCGGATTAGAATTAACACATTATGAATATGATGAAAATGAAATATATATATCAAACAGTAAAAATTTAAAAGATGTTTTAAATCTTTCATTAAAAATTTTTGTATCTATAAAGAAAATACTTCAAGAAAACTATAATGATACAGTGTTTGATATTATATTTTCTATAATTTTAGGAGAAAAAGATATAGCTCCTCATGCTGTAATTAGATTTTATGCTATTAGAGATAATTTCAGAATAATAGATTTAAAAGATATTGAAAACTTTAAATTAGAAGCTGTTTTAATAGATACTGTTAATGATTAAAAATAATTCTATGAAAAATCTAAGAAAAATAATTATACTTTTAATATTAGCATTTGTGTCTATGATAATTTCAATAAGTGTAGGAAGCGTATACATATCTCCTAAAGAAATAGCTGCTGCATTTTTATATAAAATATTCAACATAGAATTAATAAAAGATTTAAACAAAATAAATATTGATATAATATTTAATATAAGATTTTCTCATACTATATTAGCTTTTTTTACAGGTGCTTCTTTATCAATAACAGGAACTATAATACAATCAATTTTAAGAAATCCATTAGCATCAACCTATAATTTAGGAGTATCATCCGGAGCAGGACTTGGAGTATCAATATTAATAGTTTTAGGTATAAATTATTCTCAGATTTTGTATATATTTTCTGCTATTGCATTTGCTTTTATAACAATTATAATTATTTTGGCAATATCAAAAACTATAGACAAATATATGAATAATAATTCTATAATACTTGCAGGAATAATTATATCCTTATTTGTAAATTCAATAATGAGTTTTTTGACATACTTATTCCCAAAATACTCTAATAGAATAATCATGTGGCAGCTTGGAAGTTTATCATTAAAGAATTGGAATTTAATATTTATAATTATTTTTATAACTATAATATTTTTTATTATATCGATGCATTATTCTAATGTTTTGGATATTATGACATTCGGAGATAATACAGTCTATTCATTAGGAATAAATACTAAATATATGAAAATATTTTTTATAATAATATCATCTTTTGTTACTTCAATTATAGTATCATTCGTAGGTATAATAGGATTTATTGATTTAGCATCGCCTCATATTGCAAGGAAATTATTTTCTGCTAAGCATATAATGGTAATACCAATGTCTGCATTAATAGGAGGAATATTATTAGTAATATCAGATATTCTATCAAGGGTAATAATTCAAGGTTCAAATATACCTATAGGAATTATAACTGCTGTAATAGGGGCTCCATTCTTCTTTTATATATTTATAAAAAAATAGGAATATAATAAATGCTTAAAGTAAATAAATTATCATTTTCTTATAATAAACAGGATAAAATACTGCATGATATATCTTTCAATATTAAAGAAGGTGAAATTTTATGTATATTGGGTCCTAACGGATGCGGAAAAACTACTTTATTAAAATCATTATGTAAAATAACAGATTTTGAAGGAAATATATATATAGACGGAGAAGATATAAGAAATAAAGATAGAATATATATTGCCAAAAAAATAGCATTTATGAGTCAAATGTCTGATATATATTTTGA
>NZ_CALXRN010000120.1 GCF_944390595.1 uncultured Brachyspira sp.
CTTTTACTTGCTGAAGCTATTTGGACTAGATATATGCCTAGCAGACAAATAATCAATGATACTATAAAAAGCGGAATAATAGGAAAAGTTACATCATTAACTGCTAATTTAGGTTATGTTATAAATAAAGTACCTAGATTGATAGAGCCGGAACTTGCCGGAGGAGCTTTACTTGATGTTGGTGTTTATACTATAAATTTTGCTTTAATGGTATTCGGTAATAAGATAAAAAAAATAGATTCTTCATGCGTAAAAACTAGCAAAGGTGTAGATGAACAGAACTCTATCACATTAACTTTTGAAGACAATAAAATGGCTATATTAAACTCTACAATGTCAGCATTAACTAACAGAGAAGGAGTTATAAATGGCGACAAAGGTTATATGGTTGTAAAAAATATAAATAATCCTGAAAGCATAACAGTTTATTCATTAGACAGAAAGGTTGTAAAAACAATAAAAGTACCTAAACAAATAAGCGGTTATGAATATCAAATAATTTCATGCATCAATGCTATTAATAACGGCAAATTAGAATGCGAAGAAATGCCTCATGAAGATATTTTAAGTGTAATGAATATAATGGATACTTTGAGAAGAAGCTGGAGAATAAAATATCCTTTTGAAAAATAATTTTATTTAGTATATAAAAAAGCCGCTAATATTTATATATTAACGGCTTTTTATTTATACATATTTTTTAATTAATATCATAAACATATACGCTTTCTGCTATATCTTCATCATCTATCTTCAAAGTATTTTTTGTACCGGAATCTTTAAATCCATTTTTCTCATAAAACTTTTTGGCTTCTTCATTTTTCTCAAAAACGCAAAGACATATATTAGTATAACCAGACTCTTTCATATATTTTACAGCCTGCTCTAATAATAACTTACCTATTCCGGAACCCTGATATATAGGATGAACATATAATGATATTATCTCTCCGTATCCTTCCATATTGCATCTGCTTTTTCCATGGGATATAACAGCAATGGGCTTTCCATCAATATAGGCTAAATGTGCCTCTCTAGTTTTATTATTAATACCATCTTCAAATTCCTCACACCAATCATCTAAATATATTCTTTTAAGGTATGAGTCAGGTATAATATTTTTATAAGCATCTTTCCAGCATATAGCATGAAGTTTGCTTATATCAAAAACATCTTCTAATCCTGCTTTTTTTATAGTTATATCCATTTAATTATACCTCTGCATTTTAATAATAATCATTACTATTAAATAAATTATATATCTATAATAAGTTATTTTCAATTATTTATTTTCTATTTTTAATAAAAAATTATAAAGTGCTGAGATTTCTTAAAGCATTACTTATCAAATCTTCTGTAGTCATATTATCTTTATTTTCTATTGCAGACAAAGCCTTAACAGCTTCATTATTTGAAAAACCTAATGATATCAAAGCTTTTATAACATCGCTTTCATTATCATTACTAATAACAGATGGTGAAATATTTATATCTATCTTTTCTATCTTGTCCCTAAGCTCAAATAAAAGTTTTTCAGCCTTTTTTACTCCCATACCGGATACTTTTTTAAGCAAATTTATATCCTTATTAAAAAGTATATGCATCAAATCATTTATGGAATAAGTAGAAAGAACTTCCATAGCTAATTTAGGGCCTACTCCCGAGGCAGACATCAGAGTAGTAAACATATTTTTTTCTTCTCTAGTTAAAAAACCATAAAGTATCATAGCATCTTCTCTGTGTATAAGTTTGGTATAAAGCCTTATATTATCATCATTTTTCACATCTAATTTTTTTGATACTATAATCTCATAGCCGACACCATTACAAAGAAGAGCAATGACACCTTCTGATATTATTTGAACTTTACCTTCTATAAAAGCAAACATTATAAACTGGGCTCGTATTCTAATTCTTTTATAGTGTCAAGCATTTTATCAGTACTTACTTTAGACTCATCATATTCTACTTCAGCACAAGCATTTTCTAAACTTACATTAACTTTGCTTACACCGTCTAAAGCACTTAATTCTTCTGTAACTGCTTTAACACAATTTTGACAGCCCATACCTTTTATTTTTATAGTAACATTTTTCATTTTATATCTCCTTTGTTATAATTATCTAACAATTATATACTACATAAGGGTATTTTTCAATTATTTTTTTCTATTTTTTCAATATTTTTATGTTCTTCTTCTTTATACAAATTAAATACAACTGTCATTTCAGTGCCAACATTCTCTTCACTTTTAATATGTATGTCAGCATTGTAATAATTACATATATTTTTTACTATTGTAAGTCCAAGACCTGTACCATGAACTTTCAAATATTTATTGTTTTTAACTCTGAAAAATCTTTCAAAAACCCTATTCAAATACTGAGGAGCTATTCCGCATCCTGTATCTTTAACTGAAAATATAGCTTTATCAGCATTCTTTTTTAAATATATCTTTACTTTACCGTCATCATCAGTATATTTTATAGCATTATCAACCAAATTATTAACAACTTCAGTGATTTTTTCTTTATTAGCCATTATAACAGCAGATTCTATATCTAATTGCACATCAATATTTCTCTGCTCGGCTTTTATTCTGTTGCTTTCAAATACATCAAGAACAATATCTTTAATATCTATTTCTTCATCAACTGTTTCTTTCCAATTAGCCTCTATCCTGCTCAATGTAAGCATATCAATAACAAGGTCTTTCATTCTTAAAGCCTCATTATTAATTCTCTTTATAAAATCCGCCTGATTCTTTCCGCCTCCTGTAGCAATAAGAAGCTCGGAATATCCTATTATGGAAGTGAGAGGAGTTTTTAATTCATGAGAAGCATTTATAAAGAAGTCCTGCTTTTCTATCTCAACCTTTCTTA
>NZ_CALXRN010000121.1 GCF_944390595.1 uncultured Brachyspira sp.
TAATCATTAAAATTGGCTTTTGTTTTTTAATTGTATTTATAGCTCCTTCCAAAAATTTTTGCTCAAAACCTTCCAAATCTGTTTTTATTAAACCTACTTCTATATTATTATCTTCAACAAACTTATCCAGTGTAATCATCATTGTTTTTTCTTCTATTAAATCTGATTGTTTTTCAGTTTCAATAGATAACATTCCACTATGATTACCATCATAAAATATAGAAAACTCTTTATTTTCATTACCTAAAGCCATATTAATAGGCACTACATTTTTAATATCATTCAACTCTATAGTTTTTAATAGTAAATTATAATTACTTTTAAATGCTTCAAAACTATAAACTTTATTATTAGTATATTCTGAAAAGAATACTGCAGAATCTCCTAAGAATGCCCCAGCATCTATAATATTTTTACTAAAAATTTTATTCATATCATGTACATTTTCTATACCATGTCTTTCATATAATACATTTATTCCAACAGAAAATCTCGAAAGTAAATACTTTTTATATATAAAACATTCATCATTAACTTTTGATATTTTTTTATAAAAATTATTTCTAATAGTATTTAAATTTTCTAATTCATCTTTATGAAAAAATATCTTATCATTTATATTATTAAAATTAGTTATACAAAATACTATATCATAAACGATATCAATACTTTTATCATCCAAACCATTTATTAATCTTTTATATCTAGATATAAAATCATTATCTTTTTTGAAAGATTTTCTAAACTCTATTATAGTTGACAAATCCCATATTTCTTCATCTAAATCTATAAGCATTATTAAATATTCTCTAACAGCATCTCTCAATTTTCTGATTGGAATATAATATACTATTCTATTTATTGTATCTAATTTCATAAAAAATCCTTATACCAATAATTAGATTATTATATATCAAATCAAATAAAAAACAATACTTAATATTATATATAAATTAAATAGTAAACAAAGTATAATATAATTACAAATTATATAATTTTGATTTCTTTTTTAATGCTATTTTTATCCCAAAAATAATCAACGTAAAATATTCCTCTTCATCAAAAAAGCCAAATAAAGCAAAAGATTTAGATTTTAACCTTTCATATTTATTTTTATATAATCTAAAATTTTCTTCATATTTTTTATATGTAATTGCAGTTCTTTCCAAATCACACAATTGCTCCACAGCAGTACTTACATCAATATAATCATACTCTATTTTTTTCTCTTTTGGTAATTCTAATAATTCTCCAAGTTTATATCCATACTCTATAGTAGTAGTTTTAGTAAATCCACTAGCAGGAGTTAATGTTAATTCTCCAACATATAATTTACTATCTATATTATAAAAATCGACTCTAACTAAATAAAAATTATAACATAATTTTCTAGTCAATTCTAATAACAAATCTAAATTATCTGGCTTTTCTACGCTTATACTATCTTTTTCATCATAAATAAAATGTTCTTCAATTAGTAAAGGTTGTTTATTCCAATTTGTATCATATACAATATACATATGTCCATCATCATGTGATGACAAACCATTCATATAAGCATAAATATAGTATGGTATACCATTAAAACACAAAACACTATATTCATATGAAATGCCTAAATGTGTTTTAATATATTTTTCACATATAATTTTAGGTTTGATATTTTTATATTGCCATTCAAAATCAACATAATAGTGATTGGAAAAAGATTCCATCCAATATCTTAATTTTTCTTTTATTTTATCTACATTAATTTTTGTTTTATCCTTTACTATGATATTTTGTGACCAACCCCAATTTACTTTTAATACAAATTTATTTGGAAGTGAATCAAAATCTATATCATCTGGATTGTCCCAAACTCCTAATAAAGGTATTAAATACTCCTCACCTATTATTTCTTTAACATACTCTCTAACTAAATATTTATCTGCACATTTTGTCATTAAAGGATCATTGTAATACAATTTTAACCATTGAAGTTTCTCATTAAAAGTTTTAGGATTTTCCAAATTTAATTCATAACCTAAACTTTCTTTAAATTTTTTCTTTATTATATCTTCCTTGAATTTCAAATTTTCTTCTTTAGTCATACTTGCTCCAATTTAAACAAAAAACCTATGCTGCAATTTTGTATTGCAACATAGGTTGTAATTTTTGATATTTTGTATTATTATAAAAAAATATGTAATCAATACATATATAGTTAATTAGGTCTGGTCTGGTCTGGTCTGGTCTGGTCTGGTCTGGTCTGGTCTTTTTAAATGCTATTTTTATCCCAAAAATAATCAACGTAAAATATTCCTCTTCATCAAAAAAGCCAAATAAAGAAAAAGATTTAGATTTTAATCTTTCATATTTATTTTTAAATAATATAAAATTTTTTTCATATTTCTTATATATAATTGCAGTTTTTTCTAAATCGCATAATTTCTCTATAGTATCATTTAAATTAATATAATCATACTCTACTTTCTTTTCTTTAGGTAAATCTAACAAATTCCCCCATTTATAGTCATATTCAGATATAGAAAATAACTCCATACCATTGCCATGAGTGAAAGTTAATTCACCAAAATATAATTTATTATCTATTTCATAAAAATCTACTCTTACATGACAAAATTTTAGAGATAATTTATTTGATAATTCTATCATAAGATCTAAATTTTTTGGCTTTTTTATATCACCTAAATATAACCCATAAAAAGAATGAGTTTTAAATTCCTGTTTTTTCCAGTTAGTGTCATAAATGCACCTCGTATGATTTGTAAATCTATCTAAATCAACTTGAATATATTTAACTTTCCCATTAAAACAAAATAATTTATAATCATACAATTGATCATTAACCTGTTTCATATATTTTTCACATATAATTTTAGGCTTTATATTTTTATACTGCCATTCATAATTATAGTAATAAAAATTAGAAAAAGGTTCTAACCAATATTTAAGTTTTTCTTTTATTTCATCTATATTTAATTTAGTCTTATCTTTTACTATTATATTTTGTCCACATCCCCAATTTACTTTTAATACAAATTGATTTGGAAGTGAATCAAAATCTATTTCATCAGGACTATCCCATACTCCTAATAAAGGTATTAAATATTCTTCACCTATTATTTCTTTTACATATTCTCTTACTAAATATTTATCAGCACATTTTGTCATCAAAGGATCATGATAATATAATTTTAACCATTGAAGTTTTTCATTAAAAGTTTTTGGATTCTCTAAATTTAATTCATATCCCAAACTTTCCTTAAACTTTTTTCTTATTATTTTTTCTTTAAAATTTAAATTATCCTTTTTAGTCATATAAAAATCCCAGATTTTTTATTTGATAAAATTACTTTTTTATAGTGATTTTTATACCAAAAATAGTAATTGTTATATTCCCTGTATTATTGTTAATAGCAAATAATTTAAAATTAAATATAGTTAATAGATTAAATACATTAGATTTTTCTAAATCATTAATTTTTTTTACATATTCGGGGTGTCTATTTTTTTCTATCAAATACTTTATCTTTTTTCTTGATTCATCATCTAAAACTTTCTTTTTATATTTATCATAATAAAGTATCTCCTCATAAAATATATAATTGTCTCCTATTATTTCATAATTATTTAAATCTGTACTAGTATTTTCATATATAAGATTTAAATCTGCATTAGCATCTGAAAATATAAGATCTAATTTTGTAAATAGGCATTTATTACAAGTTCCACAGCATTTATTATCTTTTGTTAAAGGAGCATCACATGCCAACATATTATAAATAGCAAGTTTCCAATTTTTAATAGTATTAATCTTATCTATTCTAGTTATAAATTCTCCATCTGTTATAAGTCTAAATCTGTTAGACTGCAATAATTTATTTACAATTGGATTTGATCCTCTACCATCTACATTAATAGAATCGTAATAAATAAATTGATCTGAAGCTATAATTAAATTATTATATGTATCCTGATACAGCATCATTATAGCAACATAAACCACAAGAAAAGTTTCTAATTTAGAAAAAATAGTATCTGTTTCATAATAATTAGTATCTACAAATGTGACATCAAGTCCCATATCTGAAACCATTTTCTTTATTCTTCCTCCTCTTACTTCATGTACCTCCTCTACATTTTCAATTACACCTCTATTTCCACTTATAGCCAATAATTTTTTTATATTTCTATTGTTCCTACCTGCTAATCCATTACAATGTCTATACAATGTTGCAACACTATCCAAACCTCCTGAAAAACACATAACCGCATCATTATTTAATTTTTTAGGCTCATCCACTTCTTCATCAGCAATTATAGTTATATCTTTACATTGTTTAGGAAGCCAAACTTTGTAACATCCAACAAACATCTCTAAATTATCAAGTAAAGATTTACTCACTTTTCCTCTTATTCTACATTCTCCCCCAATAGACATCATTTTAAAAATATTAAAAACAACATACGGATCATATAAATCAGTCAAATATTGTTTCTCTGATATAGGTAATTTTATATATATTTCTTCTTTTTTATCTCCTAAATCCATATCCATAATTTTATAAATAAAACCATCTCTTTCTTCTTCTCTAACTTTTAATTCAAACATCTCATCTCCTTTTTAATATTCAAATTATAAAAAAACAAAAAACCTATGCTGCAATTTTATATTGCAACATAGGTTGTAATTTATTATATTCTGTTGTGTATTTTCCAAATTTAATTCATAACCTAAACTTTTTTTAAATTGTTTTTTTATTATATTTTCCTTAAATCTTCTTCTTTTAGTCATTTAGAATAGCCTTTAATAATTTAGAATTAATAAAGTGTATTACAAATAATAAAAAAGTCAAGTATTCAAGAAAAAAGCTTATTTTTAAAATTATCACGTAACTTTCTAAATGGTATAAACCACGCTATAGTATTTACTAAATTGTTCAATTTTTTTTCTGTAATATCTAATCTTTTTTTAGTATCTATATAATTTATTAAAATAAGAAAATTAAAATAATTATCTATATATTTAATGTTATTATATAACTGATAATCATAATCATTTAAAAAATTATCTTTATTTAAATTTAATTTTTCAATATATTTTTTTATTATTTTATATGCATTTTCTTTATCTTCAAAATTATTTAAAACATATATTAAAAAACTAAAAGAATAATTAAACATGTATTTAAGGTATTCTTTTTTATTATTATCCAAATAAAAATTATAACAATTGTTTATAAGTAGCAATAAAGATTCAAAATATTTTATATCTATAGATTTTTTACTTGTTATTGAATTATTATGTCTTCTATAAAAATATTTTGGAATATGATTATAAGATACTTTAGGATCAAAAATAAGTGCTTTATAAAAAAACTCAACATCTTGATAACATAAAACCGATGAATAATATATAGAATTTTTTATTAAAAAATCTCTATTCCATAATTTTGTCCAAGTAGCCACATTTATACCTTCTTTTGTTCCATCATATAAATTAGATATATTTGCTTTAGAATTACCTTTAAAATCTTTTTTTAAATTATAAACATAATTTAAATCATAAGGTTTAATGCTTTTATCATCATAAACATCATATACATTAAGCATACTAACCATATCAGATTTATAATGAATAGCTGTATTATATAATTCTTCAAAGAAATTTTCTGTTATATAATCATCAGCATCCATAAAAAATACATATTCACCTTTTGCTCTATCTAAGGCAATATTTCTGGATAATCCTGCACCAATATTAGTTTCATTATTAATTAATATAATTCTATCATCATTAATATTTTTTATTATATTAATACTATTATCTTTAGAACAATCATTTATACATATAATCTCTATTTCTTTAAATGTTTGATTTATTACACTATTTAAACATTCTTCTAAATATTTTTCGGCATTATAAATTGGTATTATTATACTTACTTTAATCATAAAAACTCCAATATATCAATGAATAATTATTGAAATTATTATAGCAGTAGTATATCATTATATAAAAAATTATCAATATTAAAGGCTAATTTATGATATTTAAATGTTATGGACCTAATACCATGAATGATATAATAAATAACTCATATAGAATATGTAAAAATATATCAGAAAAAGAGTTATCATATGAAAAAATAGAAAATGGTATAGTAGTTCCTTTTGAAAATGACAATTTTAATATCGGAGTAGTATTTAGAGAAAATGGAACAATATCTGAATTATCTAAAAGGGGTAATATAATAAATATATATGGTAAAAATATAAATAATATATTCAATTCTAATTTTAATAATAAAACTTTATATCTTAATAATATAAAGTTAATATCTGAAAAAGCAGTATTTATGGGAATAGGATATCCTCAGGCACAATATGGTGAAACATTATCAGAATCTATAGACAGATTATGGTATTTATTAGATAAAGATATTAATGAATATAAAATAGTATTTATAAGAGATATATCTCAAGATTGTTTAAATTTATTAAAATTATTTGGCATAGAAGAAAAAAATATAATAATAGCTAAGGAACCTTTAAAATTTAAAGAAGTTGTAGTACCTGAAAAATCATTTAAATTAGATTTACAAATTAATATAAAATACAAAGCTGTAATTAATAAAATAAAAGAAAAAGTTAAGCCATCAAAATACAAGAAAGTATATTTCTCAAGAAATAAATTATCTCAAAAAAGAACACTATTTAATGACCCCATTGATAATACTTTTAAAATAAATGGATATAAAATATTTTATCCTGAAGAACTATCATTATATGAAAAAATATCTATACTAAAAGGTACAGAATATTTTGTTGGTGCTGTAGGATCAAACCAAATGCATATGATATTTGCCAATGATAATTTGGAAAATATAATTATTAATAGAAATGATATAGAGTATTATAATTTTAATTTTGATCTATTAAACAACTCTAGAACAACAATAATATGCGCAAATAATAATTTTTTGCCACCAGCTGTTACAGCAGGACCTTTTTTAATAGGTGCTACAGAATATCTATTTAAATTCTTTGATGATAATAATTTCAAATATAATAAAAAAGATTTTATGTATGAGTATAATCAAATTATAGATTATATATTTACCTGGTCAAAAGTTTATAAAAGAATGTATATAAGAGCAAAAGAATATCTTAATAATAATGTAAAAGAAATATCTAAAGATGAATTATCAGATAAATTAATAGATTTGCAACATAATAGCATAAACGAAAGTACTATACCAATAAAAACTTTTCTATTTATAGGAAAAACAACTAAAATAGGATCTTTCCAAATGGATAATTTTTTTGAAATACATATATTTGGATTAAATATTATTAAAATAAAATTAAATCATGAATTAAATTTAAAAACAAGAATGCTTCATTCTTTAGTAAAATTAATTCCAATATCAAGTCTAAGACAAAAATTAAGAAATAAATATCATTTACCAACGCCACCTTTTTGGAAAGAACAAGAGGAGATAGAATTTAGTAATTTATATAATAAATATAAAAATGAAAAAAAAGAATCTTAATTTTTTAATATAGATTTAAGATTTTCCAAAGATTCTTGATATAATTTATTTGAATAGATAAATATATTCTTAACTTTATTTTGATATTCTTCATCAGACATACCTATTGCATATTTTAAATTCTCTACAAATTCATCATCATTATTATAGATTAAAGAATTACTATTGTCTAAACCATATCTATTAGAAAAAGCTTTATGAACTATAGGTATAATCCCAAAGCCATAAACTAATTGAAAGCTACCAGAAACATCTTCAAAAAATCTTTTATGAGATTCTATATTAGGATCAAGCATTGGTAAAATAAAATCTGACTCCTCTACCATGTTATATAATGATACATAATCTAAATAACCTGTAAACTCCACATGGGATTTAATATCATCTATATTAATATTTAAACCTGAAACCCTGCCTGTCAAAATTAACTTAAAATTATTAATACCAGATTTTATAATATTCCTTATAGCATTAATTAATAAATCTATATTTTTGGCACTATGAACTTCCCTTCCAGTCAAAATAAATTTTATAATATCTTTATTTTTGTTTTTTGATTTAATTTCTCCAAAATAATGAGGATTAGCATATTTACATTTACTGCTATTAGGTAAAAGAGTAATAGTATTTTCCTTACATAATTTTAGATTATCGTCTATAATACTATGTTCTACTCCTACAATTTTTTCAATAGGCATATTTATCTTATTATTAATTTCAAAAATATGGGTAACTTTATTCCCTTTATAAAAACCAAGCGAATTAAAAAACAGATATTTATATTTATTTATAATATTATTTTCTAATATTTTATTTATTTCATCAAAAGTCATATAGAATAAATTAATATTATTAAAGCAAAATTTATTTAATATTTTATCTCTTACCATATCATAATTTACTATAATATCAACATTATAATTTAACTTTTGAAAATAATTAATAAAACTTGGTATAGTTTCACCATGACCACTATTTATTTCTATTATTAAAATTGAATTTTCTCTTATTTTATGTTTGAAAAATAATTTATAATACTCTTTTTTTATAGCTATTTTAATGTTAAAAATATTTAATGACTTAAATTTATCATCTACATCTGTTATACTAAAAAAATTGTTCATTATCATCCTTTAATATTTTTATTATACCATTCAATAATACCAATTTTATCAGTTAACGATTTTACATATTGTAATAAAATATTTCTGTCTATTATTTTATTTTCTATAAATTCATTAACTATATCTGACAATAATTCTAAATAATGATATGTTTTATTTAATCTATTCATATAAAGAGCAACTTCATATAAATCTATAAAAAAATGTGAAAATAAACCATTTAAATATAAAACATAACTTTCAAAATTATTTTTTATTAAATAATCCTTAATATCTATAAAAACATCCTTAATATCTGTGAAATATTTATCATTTTTTATTGACGAATTTGTAATTGATGTATCTCTATTGTATGTATAAAAATATAAGTTTAATGGAATATATACAAGACTTTTAGCATGCAAAAATATCTTAAAATTATATGATACATCTTCACCTCTATGAGAATCTAATATATCATTATAATTTAATTTTTCTAATAACTCTTTTTTATATAGTTTAGTCCATAATCCCATATCTAATGGATTATTTCTTGAAGAATAAAATTCTAAAACATATTCTCCATATATGGTAGTATAAGGAATACGTTCTATATTTGAATTTCTAAATGTCATATCATCTACATTAAACATATTGTAACTATAGCAAACTATATCAACATTATTTTTTATCATCTCATAAAAACTTATTTCATAAAGATTTAAAGATAAAAAATCATCTCCATCTATAAAAGATATAGCATACCCTTTTGATATAGATAAACCAACCATCCTAGATTTACCCGCTCCAAAATTACTATCATTTTTAATATATTTTATTCTTTTATCTTTATTAGCATATTCAGTACATACTTTATCATCTTCTTCCAAAGGAGAATAATCATTAACTAATATAATTTCTATATTTTTTAAACTTTGATTTATAACACTTTCTAAACATTGAACTAAATATCTTCTTCCTAAATTATAAACAGTTATAATTACAGAAACAAAAGGTTTTGTGCTATCTAAATTTGATATATAGTCCTTTGTTAAATTTTGATATGAACATGATGAAACTAAATTATTTAAAATAGTATTTTCTTTTTTTAGTTTTTCTATCTTTTCATCTAATTGTTTTAATTTTAATCTATTTGGTTTTGTAGTAATAGAAATACCAAAAATTTTTCTCTTACAATTTATACCTTCATCTCTTTTAGAAAATAAAAATTTAAACATAAAAACTCTAAAAATCAAATATTTTATATTATAATATTAATAACTATATTTGTCAATTAATCACTTTATTCTAATCTTTAAACCAAGAATTCTAATAAAAACTTTTTTTATATTATTTTCTTTTTCTTCTTGAATAGAAAATAAGACTCTCAATATATTACTTATACTTATAACTAATGGTTCATAATAACATTTTTTATTTTGTACGTTTATACTAATACCAAATAATCTTATAGAAGTATTATATCCATTAACTATTGCAGAAAAGAAATAAGGAAGAAGTTTTTTATTAATTTTTTCTAATTTTTCTTTTTTATTCAAATAGTATTTATTTTTTAATATACATTCATTATATTCATTTATAAAATCTTGGGAAAAATAAGAATTTAAAACTTCTATATAATCAGAATTATTTTTATCAATTTTATTTTTTATAAACTCATAATGTCTATATGATAAAAATAAAAACTCATAGTAGTATAATTTATCTTTTTTTATACTGCATAGAAAATTATATAAAGTATCAAGAGAATATCTCAAATCACTGCATATAGTTTTATATTTATCTAAACTTAATTCATCAGATGATTTATTACTCACACTTACATTGCAACGATATTTATAAAGTTTCTTATCTATAGCTTTATATGATTTTGCAAAATAAAAAGCAATTACACCTTGAAGCATATCCTCAGAAAATACACATTTTTTATCTTTTATATATTTAAAAGCCTCAACCATTATTTCTCTTTTAAAAATTTTTGCACATATTGTACTGGCAATATTAACTAAAAGTATTTCATTAAATAAATAATTTTCATCAATTACACTTAATTTTGTGGAACTATATCTTTCAATTTCTTTTTTTTGTTTTTTATCATCTGTTACTGCCAACATATCAAAATGTATTACATCATATTCTTTATCTTGTAAAATATTAATCACTTCTTCAAATGTATTTAATTCAAGCTCATCATCAGAATCAATATATGTAACATATTTAGAACTAGATTTTAAAGTACCATTTTTCCTAGCAACTAAAGGACCGCTGTTTACTTTATTTTCAATATATATTATTCTACTATCTTTTTCTTTATAAGATTCTATAATTTGTTTAGAATTATCAGTTGAACAATCATTAACTACAATAATTTCTATATCTTTAAAAGTTTGATTTATTAAGCTGTCTAAACATTTAGAAATATATTTTTCAGTATTATATACTGGTATTATAATGGAAAATAAAGACATATAAAACTCTCAATCATAATTTGAAATATTATATCATAAATATATAAAACAACAAATTATAATTTGATTTTTATAAAAAGTATCTTAATATACTTATCATTTTTATTATCAGTATTAATAGAAAATATATTTTTTAATAAAGAGTTAAAAGATATTATTTTAGGTTCTTTTAAACATTTATTATTTTTTAAATTTATTTTTATACCCAAAATTTTTATATTTATATAATACTCATACATTATAATAGAAAAAAAGTATGGAGTAAGTTTATTAATAATACTTTTTTCTCTTTGTATTTTTAAATCTTCGTATTCTTTTAAATTCAAATACATATTAATAATATTCACATCAAAATAACTTTCTAATACATCTATAAATTTGTTTTTGTTTTCATTGTTTACTATTTTTTCTTTTAAAAATCGATACTGATTGTAGTATATAGTATAATAATAAAATCCATACAATAATTCAGTACCTTGATTTTTCAAAAATGAAAGAAACTCATTACATGCTATAGAAGAACCCTTACATAAAATATCATATTTTTCTACCGACATTAAACTACTATCTCTGTTACTGCTGCTTTCCCCTATACTTATATGGTAAATATATAATTTATTATTTATAGCAGAATAACTTGATGAAAAATAAATTGTTATTAAAAATTGAAGCATATCTTCAGCATTATTTAATCTTACATCAGGTATATAATCAAGAGATTTTTTTATCAATTCATTTTTGTATGCCTTTCCGCACATATTATGCGGTAATTTTTCTTGTGCAACCTCATAAAATAAATATTTTTCATTAATCAAATTTCTTGAAGATGAAAGATACCATTCAACTTTATTAATTGCTTTTGTTTTTTCTTTGGCACTAATATTTAAATTATCATCTAATACAGCCTCAGCAGAAAAATGTACAATATCAACTTCTCTTTTTTTGTATTCCTCATATATAAGCTGACATGCATTAATATACAATTCATCATCAGAATCAAGATAAGTAATATATTTTCCATTAGCATTTATACTTCCTGTTTTTCTTGAAGCTAATGTACCTTTATTAATATCATGCTTTATATAAAAGATTCTTTCATCATTATATTCTTTTACTATTTCATCACAATTTTTTGGAGAACAATCATTAACTATTATTATTTCTATATCTTTAAAAGTCTGATTAACAACACTGTCTAAACATCTTTTTAAATATTGCTCAGTATTGTAAACAGGTATTATTATAGATATAAAAGGTTCTCTATTATCCATGAATTACTCTCTAAACTGCAATGAATATAAATATTGATATTTTCCTCCTTTATTCATCAATTCTTCATGAGTACCAGATTCTATTATTTTACCATCCTCAACAACGCATATATAAGTAGCATTTTTTATAGTAGAAAGCCTATGAGCAATAACAAATGTAGTTTGAAGATTGATAATCTCATTTAATGCCTTTTGTACATACATTTCACTTTCAGTATCCAAAGCACTAGTAGCTTCATCAAGAATTAATATAGAAGGTCTTCTTAAAACAGCTCTGGCTAATGCTATACGCTGACGCTGACCTCCGGAAAGCATTATACCTCTAGGACCGATATGCGTATCATAACCATTAGGTAATTTCAATATAAACTCATCAGCATGTGCCATTCTTGCTGCCCTTATCATATCATCATCTGTAGCATTAGTATCACCGTATATTATATTATCTCTAACTGTTCCGTAAAATAAAATATTTTCCTGAGATACAACACCTATATGCTGTCTTAAACTTCTAGTATTAATTTCATTATAATCTATACCGTCAAATAAAATCTGACCTGATGAAGGTAAAAATAATTTAGGTATCAAAGTAACTAAAGTAGTTTTTCCTCCTCCAGAATTACCTACAAAAGCAATTATATCGCCTTTTTTAACTTTAAAATTTATAGGTCCTAATTTAAATGGTTCTTCATTACCGCGTTTAGGATATTCAAACTCTACATCTTTAAATTCTATAGAACTTTCTATAGGATTCATAGGCATCTTTGTCTTATCGTCAACATCTTCCTGAGGCAAATCCATCATTTGAAATACTCTTTTGCCTACTACTTTAGTAGTTTGTAAACCAACAAAAAGACCAGATAAATCTCTTACAGGTGTAGAAATATTAAGCATGTAAAGTAAAAATCCCCATAAAAATTCAAAAGGCATCTCCCCATTAAATACTAAATATCCGCCATAAGCCAATATAAGCAGCATAGCAACGATCATTATTAATTCTACTAATGGTCTATTTAATACTGAAATCATAGTCATTTTTCTTGAATAATCTATTATTTCATTGTTGTATTTGATATATCTGTCAACTTCAACATCTTCTTTGGAAAATATTTTTATAACTTCAATTCCTCTCATATTCTCCTGCATTATACCGCCCATATTAGCATTCATTTCCTGAGATTTAGCAATTCTAGGCTTTATAAGTTTTGATATCATATCAGTACCTATAGCTATCAAAGGACTTGCTATTAAACATACTAATGTAAGTTTAGCATTCAAAAAGAACAATACTGCTAATGTAAGTATTAAAGTTAAAGGTATAGTGATCATATTCGGAAAAGTAGCTGTAACAAAACTAGATATAACACTACCCTCATTTATACGTGCTAATATTGTTCCTTCTCTTTCCTGCTTAAAATATCCTATATCAGTATTTAATACA
>NZ_CALXRN010000122.1 GCF_944390595.1 uncultured Brachyspira sp.
AGGTAAAATTATAGGTAAAAGAGGTCGTATTGCTCATGCATTACGCACTATTCTTTTTGCAGCTTCCATGAAAAGTGGTAAACGTGTAATGCTTGAGATTATTGACAATTGATTATTTTTTATGCAAGAATCACAGGTATACATGGTTTAAAAGGAGAGGTTGAAATAGCTTTTGCTGATAAAAGTTATTTCGCCTCTCTTCCTGTTTTAAACAAAAACATACCTATTATCATTAATAATGAAACATTTAATCTTCTAAATGTAAAAAAGAAAAATAAAGCTTTTGTTTTGTCTATTGAAAATATAGACTCTATAGAAAAAGCAAAAGAAATGATAGGCTTAGATATATTTGTAGACTCTTCATATCTTCCGGCACTCGATGATGATACATTTTATGAGGCAGAAATTATAGGCTATAAAGTCATAGATTTAGACAATAATTTATATGGAGAAATCGTTGATGTTTATAGTCTGCCTTCTAATTATGTATTTGACATAAAATTAAAAGAAAACGGAAATGTAGTATCCATTCCTTATGTACATGCTTATTTTGGAAAAGCAGACAAATTAAACAAAACAATAGAAATTATTGAAAAACCTATATTTGATGATGAATAATAATATTAAAATTCACTTAAATATTTTATCGACCATTCACTCATCAAAACAGAAGGCTGATACAATTTAGATTCATCTACTTCAAATTTACTATTATGATGAGCTATATTTTTTTCTGTCATTGTAGAAAAGAACATAAATGAACCTTTAATTTTTTCAAGATAATCAGCAAAATCTTCTCCCGCCATAGATAAAACATGATTATTATGTTTTTTGAATCCCAGTTCACTGCAAACTTCATTTAATTGTTTTACTATTTTTACATCATTAATAACAGGCGCCCCTCTGCGTTTTATTACAACCTCTGCTTTAGCTCTATTAGAAACAGCTATAGATTCTGCTATTTCTTTTATTCTTTCTGTTATATACGATCTATTTTGTTCGCTAAAAGTTCTGAAAGTTCCTTCTATATTTACTTCTGAAGGTATTATATTATACTGACTTCCGCCATGAACCATACATATTGAAATAATTATAGGATCTGTTGCTAATATTTCTCTGCTTTTTATATTATATATTGCCTGTATTATTTGACTTGCAGTTAATATTGGATCTGCAGATAAATGAGGATAAGCCCCATGAGAACCTTTTCCTATAACTTTAATAAATATTCTATCATTAGAAGCCATTAAAGCTCCTTCCTGAATCACAAACTCTCCGCTAGGAACATTTTATGCTAAAGTACCTACATGTGTTCCTATTATAGCATTAACTCCGTCTAATAATTGGGAATTAAGCATATTATGTGCCCCTCTCGCTAATTCCTCAGCAGCCTGAAAAACCAATCTTACCCTGCCATTTAATCTTGATTTATTCTCAAGTAAATAATATGCTGCTCCTAAAAGACAGGCTGTATGCACATCATGTCCGCAAGCATGCATATTTCCGTTTTTAGAGGCATATTCAAAATCTGTTTCCTCCTCTATAGGCAATGCATCCATATCAGCCCTTATAGCAGCTATATTATTACTGTTCAAATCTCCTATATCGCATACAAGTCCTGAATCTATTGATGACTCTTTGTAATCAATACCCAATTCTTTCAATTTATTTATTACATAATTTTTTGTCTGAGGGAGATCTGTTCCTACTTCCGGTATTTTATGCAAATCTCTTCTCATAGAAACTATAATTTCATTTAATTTTTTATAATCCATATTTTGTACCTTATAATGAAATATTATTAAAATTATATCATAAAATAATATTATAACAAAATATCATTTATAATATAGAAAAAATTAGTATATAAGTAAGCAAATTATATCAAAATTTTATAATTGTAAAATTTGACAAATTATAAATATTCTATATCATATAATGATATGAGGTATATAAAATGAATAATATAAGTAAATTAATCGATCACACCATGTTAAAACCAGAAGCAACAATAGAAGAAATAAGAAAGTTATGTATAGAAGCAAAAGAATACGGATTTCATTCTGTATGTGTAAACTCTGCTTATGTAAATGTAGCTTATAATTTTTTAATTCATTCTCATGTAAAAGTTTGTTCTGTAGTAGGATTTCCGCTTGGTGCTATGATGAAAGAAGCAAAGGCTTATGAGGCTAAATTTGCTGTAGACAGCGGAGCTGATGAAATAGATATGGTTATGAATATTGGATTTTTAAAAAGCAAAAAAATAGATTTATTTGAACGTGATATAAAAAAGGTACGCGATGCATGTTCTGCAAGTGTTTTAAAAGTTATTATAGAAACATCCCTTCTTACAGATGAAGAAAAAGTTTTAGCATGTAAAATAGCTAAAGAATGCGGGGCAAATTTTGTTAAAACTTCGACCGGATTTTTTAACGGAGGTGCTACAGAACATGATATAAAACTCATGCATGGTGCTGTAGGAAAAGAAGTAAAAATTAAAGCCTCAGGCGGAATAAAAACTTATGAAGATGCTTTAAAAATGATTGATGCCGGTGCGAGCAGAATTGGAACAAGCAGCGGAATTGCCATAGTAAAATCGCAAAAACAATAAAATAACTTAAATTAAAAGTTAATTATATTATTTCTCAGGAGTTAGAAAAACTATGGAAGAAGTCAAAGATCCAATGCCATTTTATGATGAAGACGCTTTTCAAAAAGGACTTCTTAAGTATCACACAAAATTAAAAAAAGGCGATGCCGCCAAATATGTACTTCTTCCAGGAGATCCTAAAAGAGTCAGATATATAGCTGAATTTTTAAATAATGTTGAATTAAAAGCTGATTACAGAGAATATGTTACAGCAACAGGAAAATATAAAAATGTTGATGTATCTGTAACTTCTACAGGAATAGGAGGGCCTTCCGCCTCAATAGCTGTAGAAGAACTTATAGAGGTAGGAGCTGATACATTTATACGCGTAGGTACTGCCGGAGGACTCAGCTTAAAAGTAAAACCTAATGATTTAGCTATAGCTCAGGCTGCAATAAGAGATGAAGGAACTTCAAAAGAATATATACCTATAGAGTATCCTGCGATTGCTGATACTGACATAGTATTTGCTTTGAGAGATGCTGCCAAAAATAGAAATCATAATTATCATATAGGCGTAGTTCATAGTAAAGATTGTTTTTACGGAGAATTAGAACCTCAAAATTCATTTTTCAGAGAAAAGTTTGAAAACAACCTTAAATATTATACATTATGCGGAGCAATAGCATCAGAAATGGAATGTGCTTCCATATTTGCATGTGCTTCTTTAAGAAAAGTTAGAGCTGGAGGAATAATGCATATTGTCGAAAATACAATGATAGATAGAATGGGTACACGTTTACAATACAGCGACAATATAGAAAATATGATATTAACAGCATTAGAAGCTGTGGTATTATTAAATGAAAAAGATAATAAAAGATGATTAATATATAGAGGATAAATAATGTTTCCAAAGGCTTATTATCAAGAAAATGATAATCTTGTTCATCATTTAAAATTAAAAAAGGGGGATGTAGGTAAATATGTTATAATGCCTGGAGATCCTAAAAGATGCGTTCTAATAGCAAACAAATTAAGTAATGCAAAATTAATAGCTGATTATAGAGAATATGTTACTTATACCGGATATATAAATGATACAAAAGTTTCTGTAGTTTCTCATGGTATTGGAGGGCCTTCTACCGCTATAGCTTTAGAAGAACTTATAAAAATTGGAGCAGATACTTTTATAAGAATTGGTACTTGCGGAGGAATGAATACTGATGTAAATGCAGGAGATATTATTGTAGTTAATGGTGCTGTAAAAATGGGCGGCACTATGGATAATTATATACCTAAAGAATTTCCATGCGTACCTAATATTGATGTATTGGAAGCTATGATAGAATGTACTAAAAAAACTAAATTAAAAACACATATAGGAGTTGTTCAATGTAAAGATTCTCTTTATGCTCAGCATAATCCGGAGAATATGGCAGTAGGTAAAGAGTTATTATGTAAATATGAAAGCTATATAAAAGCAGGATGTTTAGCTTCAGAAATGGAATCTGCAACATTTTTTGCTGTAGGAGCTGCTAAAAATGTACGTACTGGTGCTGCTATGTTTGTTCTTCATAATCATGAACATAAAAAAAATAATAACGAAAATACAATTGAAGATGCTATAAATTTTGTTATTGAATCTGTTAAAATTTTAATAAATAATGATAAAATATATAAATATAATAAATAGGGGTAAAAAATGTATAACAAAATTATTATTTTATTTATTATTGCAGCAGCTTCAATATTTTTATTTTCTTGCGGAAATAATAACAATGAAGCACCAACAGGTTTTGAAATAGGAGTTTTAATAGATTTAGGTCCTCTAAACGATAAATCTTTTAACCAAGGTGCTTGGGAAGGAGCTAAAGAATACGCAGAAAAAAGCGGCATAACACATAGATACTATAGAGTACCAGATAAAGAGTTTAATTCTTATATGAATACAGTAGAACTTGCCGTTGCCGGAGGAGCTAAATTAATAGTAACACCAGGATATATGTTTGAATCTGTTGTTTATAAAGCACAGGATATATATACTAATATACATTTTATATTAATAGACGGTACTCCTCAGGATGGAACTTATACAAATTATAAAACAGGAAATAATACTATTGCTATCCTTTATGCTGAAGAAGAAGCAGGATTTTTAGCTGGATATGCCGTTGTAAAAGAAGGTTATACTAATTTAGGAGTTATAGGAGGAGTTGATCATCCTGCAGTTATAAGATTCGGATACGGATTTATTCAAGGTGCTGATTATGCTGCTAAAGAATTAGAAATACCAAAAGACTCATTAAATATAAAATATACATATACTGGAAATTATTATGATACACCGGCAAATCAAGATTTAGCTGCTTCATGGTATCAAAGCGGTGTAAAAGTTATATTTGCTCCTGCAGGTGCTGCTGGACATTCTGTTATGCGTGCCGCTGAAAGCAACAATGGTTTAGTTGTGGGAGTAGATGTTGACCAAAGTTTTGAATCACCTACAGTTATTACTTCTGCCATGAAGATGATAAGGGAGTCTGTTTTTAATGCTGTTGCTTCATACTATAATAATAATTTTTACGGTGGGCAGAATATAATATTAGATGCAAAAGTTAATGGAATAGGATTGCCTATGAAAACTTCAAAATTTAATGTTTTTACAGAAGATAATTACAATTATATATATAATCAGCTTGTAGAAGCTAAAATAAAAATTTTAAAAGATGAAGATGTTACAAATATAAATGAACTTCCTCTTGATATTGTAAAATTAGAATATATTGAATAATCAATAAAAATAAATAATTAATTTTAATAAAGGAGATAACATGAAAAAAAATCTTATTTTAGCCGCTATTTTAATAATATTTATTATTTCATGCGGCGGAAAAAATAGAAGGTCTGGAGGATATGAACTAGCATTAATTACTGATGTTAGTACTATAGATGACAGAGCATTCAATCAGGGTTCATGGGAAGGCTTAACTAAATATGCATTAGAAAAAAATATATCGCATAAATATTATCAGCCTGCTCAAAAAAACACAGATGCATATATTGATGCTATAGATTTGGCTGTTGCTGCAGGAGCTAAATTAATAGTAACACCTGGCTATCTATTTGAACCTGCTGTTTATAAGGCTCAAGATACTCATCCTGATGTAAATTTTGTACTTTTAGACGGTACACCTCAAGATGGTACTTACAGTGATTTTAGAATAGAAACAAATGTTTATTCTGTACTTTATGCTGAAGAGCAGGCAGGATTTTTAGCCGGATATGCTGTTGTAAAAGAAGGATTTACTAATTTAGGTGTTATGGCTGGTATGGCTGTTCCTGCTGTTATGAGATTCGGATATGGTTTTTTACAAGGTGCAAATTATGCTGCTAAAGAGTTAAATTTACCTCTTGGAGGAATAGTGGCAAATTATACTTATTTAGGAAACTTTGACCCTACTCCTGAAAATCAGACTTTGGCTAATTCTTGGTATCAAAGCGGTGTTCAAGTAATATTCGCTCCTGCAGGCGGTGCCGGAAACGCTGTTATGAGTGCTGCTGAGCAAAATAATGCTTATGTTGTAGGAGTAGATATAGATCAAAGTACTGAATCTTCTACTGTTATTACTTCTGCTATGAAAATGCTTGGAGATTCTGTTTATAACGCTATAGATGACTTTTATAATGGAAAATTCCCTGGCGGAAAATCTGTAATACTTGATGCAAAAGTTCATGGTGTAGGACTTCCTATGGCAACTTCAAAATTTCAAAAGTTTACTCAAGATGATTATGATACAATTTATAATAAACTTGTAAGCGGTGAAATAGAAGTACTCACAGAAAAAACAATTAAGGATGTTACTTATCTGCCTTTGGATGTGGTAAAAGTTAACTTTATACAATAATATTTGTTATATATAGAGATACTGACTTTTGACAGTATCTCTATTTTTTTAATAGGACTTCTAAATATGGAAAATCAATCATCAGAATATGTTGTTGAAATGCTTAACATAACTAAACGTTTTAAAGGAATAGTAGCAAATGACAATATAACTATTCAATTAAAACGCGGGGAAATACATGCATTGCTTGGAGAAAATGGAGCTGGAAAATCTACTTTAATGAGTGTACTTTTTGGATTATATAAACAAGAAGAAGGTATTATTAAAGTTAATGGAAAGGAAGTAAATATTGATAATCCTAATACTGCCAATGCTTTAGGTATTGGTATGGTGCATCAGCATTTTAAGCTTGTACATAATTTTACTGCTTTGGAAAATATAATGCTTGGAGTTGAAACTGTAAAAAATGGAATACTTCAAGTTGATGATGCAAGAAAAAGGGTAATGGAATTAAGCAAAACTTACGGGCTTGAAATTTATCCTGATGCTCTTATAAGCGATTTAACTGTAGGTATGCAGCAGAGAGTAGAAATTTTAAAAATGCTTTATAGAAATAATAATATACTTATCTTTGACGAGCCTACTGCCGTACTTACACCTAATGAAATAGAAGAGCTTATAAAAATAATGAAATCATTGGTAAAAGAAGGCAAATCTATTCTTTTTATTACACATAAATTAAATGAAATTAAAGAAGCTGCTGACAGATGTTCTGTACTTCGTAAAGGAAAATATATAGGCACAATTGATGTTAAAAGCACTAGTAAAGAAGAAATGTCAGAAATGATGGTTGGAAGGAAAGTATCTTTAGTTGTAGAAAAAACTGAGGCCAAGCCCAAAGATACAATACTTTCTGTAAAAAATTTGAATATTAAATCTGTTCATAATAAAAGCGAAAAAAATATAGTTAAAAATGTTTCTTTTGATGTGCATGCCGGAGAGATAGTATGTATTGCCGGTATTGACGGAAACGGACAAAGCGAACTTATATATGCACTCACAGGTTTAATGGATATGTCAAGCGGAACAATTACTTTAAATGGTAAAGATATTACTAATCTATCTATAAGAAAAAAAACATTAAGCGGTATAGGACATATTCCGGAAGACAGGCATAAACACGGACTTGTACTTGATTATACTTTAGGTGAAAATACTATACTTCAAACATATTTTACAGATAAATTCCAAAATAAAGGATTTTTAAAATTTAAAGAAATTGAAAATTATGCAAATGAATTAATAAAAAGATTTGATATAAGAAGTGCAGAAGGGGCAAGAACTATAGCAAGAAGCATGTCAGGAGGAAATCAGCAGAAAGTTATAATAGCCAGAGAAATAGACAGAAACCCCGATTTACTAATAGCTGTTCAGCCTACCAGAGGATTAGATGTAGGAGCTATTGAATATATACATAAAGAATTGATAAGGCAGCGTGATAATGGAAAAGCTGTTTTACTTGTTTCTTTAGAGCTTGATGAGGTTATGAATTTAAGCGATAGAATACTTGTTATGTATGAAGGTGAAATTGTAGCTAATGTTAATAATAAAGATTTAACTATTAATGAATTAGGTTTATACATGGCAGGTTCTAAAAGAAGTGCTTAAATTAAAGTGAGTTTATAATAAATATCTGCTAAATATAAAAAAGCATGCTACTAGTGTATTAAATAATAAATTTTTTTATTTTGTATATTGTTCGAATATAACATTTTAAAATTTTAATTATTAATAATGTATTGTTATAAAAGGAGTACTTAATGGATTTCAAAAATAAATTGACTGGTATTTTGGAGAAAGAAGGATTTATTAATATATTTTCTTCTTTTCTTGCTATTGTTATAGGGCTGCTTCTGGGACTTATAATACTTCTTATAAGTAATGTTCATGATGCTTTTCCCGCTTTTATGACAATACTTTCAGGAGGTTTTTCCGGAGGCACTAGAGGAATGGGACAGGTTATATACACTGCCACACCTTTAATACTCACAGGGCTTTCTGTAGGATTTGCTTTTAAAAACGGACTTTTTAATATAGGGGCTCCTGGGCAATTTATAGTAGGTGCTTATGCCGCTGTATTAGTTGCTGTAAAATGTACATTTCTTCCTCCTGCTATACATTGGCTAGCAGCTTTATTAGTTTCTTTTATAGCCGGAGGACTTTGGGCTTATTTAACAGGATTTTTAAAAGCTCATTTCAATGTTAATGAAGTTATTTCAAGCATTATGATGAACTATATAGGTATGTATTTAGTTAATTATCTTGTTACGCTTACAGTTTATGATATGCTTAAAAATCAATCTCAGAATATACCTGAATCTGCCATTATTCCTGTAATGGGCTTAAACATGATATTTAAAGGATCAAATGCCAATGGAGGATTTATAATTGCTGTAATATCAGTTATAATTATGTATATAATACTCTCAAAAACTACATTCGGATTCGAGCTTAAAGCATGCGGATTCAATAAAGATGCAGGTAAATATGCCGGTATAAACGAAAAAAGAAACATTATTCTTTCTATGGTTATAGCAGGAGCTTTAGCCGGACTTGGCGGAGGGCTTTTATATCTTTCTACTATGGGTAAACATATAGAAGTTGTTGATATATTGGCAGAGGAAGGATTTATGGGTATACCTATCGCTTTGCTTGGACTTTCACACCCTATAGGAATATTAATAGCAGGCCTTTTTATAGCACATATTACTGTAGGCGGATTTTATATGCAGATATATGATTTTACTCCTGAAGTTATAGAGATGATTATTTCTGCCATTATATATTTTAGTGCTTTTGCTTTGCTTTTTAAATCTATAGTTAGTTTTTTGTACAAGAAACTTAATAATGGTAAAGAAAAAAATGCTAATGAGTAACTTTAATAATATGAGGAGAATTTGATGAACACAATTTATTTTCTAGTACAGCAGACAATGTTTTTTTCTATACCTCTTTTACTTGTAGCTTTGGGAGGGATGTTTTCAGAAAGAAGCGGGGTTGTTAATATTGCCCTTGAAGGCATTATGATAATGGGAGCTTTCACAAGTATATTTTTTATAAGCAGACTCGGAAGCTATTTTCCTCCAACTATTACATTATTTATAGCTATGATTATTGCAGCTTTATCAGGTATGATATTTTCTCTTCTTCATGCTTATGCTTCTATAAGTATGGGAGCAGATCAAGTTATAAGCGGTACAGCTTTAAATATATTTGCCCCTGCATTTGCTATATATATAACAAGAGCTATTCAAGTAGTTCAGCAAATCAGTTTTGTAAATAATTTCAGAATAAGTTCTGTTCCTGTATTAGGAGATATACCAATAATAGGAAGTCTGTTATTCAAAAATACTTATATAACAACTTATATAGGATTTATAATACTTGCTTTATCTTGGCTTTTACTATATAAAACAAGGTTCGGACTTAGACTTAGAAGCTGCGGAGAACATCCTCAGGCTGCAGACTCAGTAGGTATAAATGTTTATAAAATGCGTTATATCGGCGTTGCTATATCAGGTGCTTTAGGAGGTTTAGGAGGATTAGTATTCGTTATTCCTACTTCTACAAACTTTAATGCCGCTGTAGCAGGTTACGGATTTTTGGCTTTAGCAGTACTTATATTCGGACAATGGAAGCCTATAAGAATACTTTATGCTGCTTTCTTTTTCGGACTTATGAAGACTTTGGCATCTGCTTATTCCGGAATACCTATACTTGCTAATTTACCTATACCTAATAGTATATATAAAATGATACCTTATATAACAACTATAATAGTACTTGCATTTACATCTAAGAATTCACAGGCTCCTAAAGCTTCTGGAATACCTTATGATAAAAGCATGCGTTAATTTTAATTATTTGGATTTTTTATGCTTAAATATGATTCAAAAGAAATATTAAATTATATCGTAAAATGCAGAAGATATTTGCACACTATACCGGAATTAGGAGGAGATTTGCCGAAGACAAGAGAGTTTGTAATAAATGAACTTAATAATTTTAAAAATATTAAATATACAAAAAATAAAAAAGATTCTGGTATAATAGCTTATATTAATAATGATAATAAAAAAGGTAATATAAAAACTGCAGTTTTAAGAGCAGATATGGACGCTTTGCCTATAAAAGAGGAAACAGATTTTGAATATAAATCATGCAACAGCAATATGCATGCCTGCGGACATGATGCCCATACAGCCATACTTTTAGGAGCATGCAAAATACTTAATGACAATATTAATGAAATTTCAGGAAATATAAGATTTTTATTTCAGGCAGGAGAAGAAATAGGAACTGGGGCAAAAATAATGATAGAAGAGAATGCAGTTAAAGATGCTGATGCCATATTCGGAGTGCACGTAGGAAGTTTTGCTCCTAATACGCCAAGCGGAGTTTTTATAATACAAGAAGGTCCTATAATGGCTTCTACTGATAAAATAATAATAAGAGTAAAAGGAAAAGGAACTCATGGAGCATATCCTCAGTCAGGTATTGATCCTATAGTTATATCTGCTGAAATAATAAACGGTTTACAATCAATAATAACTAGGGAAATAGATGCAGGAGATACTGTTATATTATCTCTTTGTAAAATACAAGGAGGAAATGCTTTTAATATTATACCTGATGAAGTTGAAATAGAAGGAACTATAAGAACATTCGATAATAATATAAGAGATTTTTTTATTAAGAGAATAAAAGAAAAATCTAAACTTATTACTGAATCAATGAGAGGAGAATGCGAAATTGAAATAACAGAATATGCATGCGTAACATTTAATGACAGGGATATAACTAATAGTGTAAGAAATACCGCTGAGAATATATTTTCAAAAGATTCTGTTTGGGATAAATATTATAAGCCTAGTATGGGGGGAGAAGATTTTTCTTATTATCTAAAAGAAGTTAAAGGATGTTTTGCCGTATTTTCTACTGTAACAGATAAAAAAATTCCTAATCATAACAGTAAATTCGAAATTGATGAAAGCTGCCTTAATATGCCTTCAGAACTTATGGCCAATTGGGCTGTTAACTTTTTACGTAATTAATTTATATTTGTTAGTATAATAGTATATTTTGTTTTATTATATTGAAAATATTAATTTTATATTATATTTTTGTATAATATGTAAAAAATGAGGTTATTATGGAAAATTATGAAGAATTAAATAATTTAATAAAAGATTTAGACTATAAAGTATTATTTGCTAATTCTTTAAAAATAGATGAATTATTAAAAGATGATATTATATTAGATGATATTTTAAGTGAGAATTTATTTGTTTTATCTTTTGAATTATTAGATATGGTAAAATCAAATCCTAAACATTATAATATATCAGATATAAATGATAATGAAATAGTTAAAGCATTATCAAGCATAATTAGAAAAATGGAATTATCTTTTATAGAATTTTAATTTTTTATAAACCCTCTTAAAAATCCCTTTATAAAGAAAACTCCGTAAGTCAGATGCGATAAAAATATTCCTACGGCTTTGCAAAAACCTCTTATAGGAGAAAGTGTACTAACCCAGCTTCCCAAAAGACATAAAGCATAAAAACTATGCGGAAACAATAATAAAGCTAGAAATATATTTTTATTTATACTAGGTATGTAATTATTTAATATTTGAGGTAAATTAAAATACAAGGCAAAAGGTACAAAAATAGTATAAATTAAAAACATAGATGGTATAAAGTATGATAAACTTAAAGAGTTTCCTCCAAATCTTTTAACGAAATATCCTCTATGCCAAGCATATCCTTTTAACTGTTTGAAATGCCCGAAAAATAAATCTCTTCTATGATGATAAACCAATGCTTCCGGAGTATATAATATTTTTTCATTTGCTTTCATTATATTATTACAAAGTATAGTATCCTCTCCTGGCCAATACTCGCTGTCAAATCCCCCTACTCTATCATAAAGCTCTCTTGTAATTATAAAATTGCAGCTTGGATAATCATTAACATACTGAACTTTATCAGGTATATATCTTGCCTTATGCTTTCCGCTCATAAGCGTAGAACTGTAAATAAGGCCGCTTATCTGTTTTGAAAAATTATCTTTTGGTGTATTAACAGCAGGTCCTCCTAAAGCGTTAACTTTACTGCTTTCAATAGCCCTCAATGCATTTAAAAGCCAGTCTTTTTCCGGATATGTGTCATCATCCAAAAAAGCAAGTATAGTACCTGAAGATTTTTTTACTCCCATTGCTCTTTTTATTGCAGGAGGAAGCTCTCCTGTTTCTATTATCTTTATTCTTTCATCTTTAAATAATTCTATATTTATTTCATCTTCAGTATATTTGTCCGGCAGTATTATCACTTCAAAATTTGTGTATATCTGTTCAAGCAAATATTCTGTTTCTTCTCTTATATAATCATTAATCTTTTTTAATGGTATTATAATACTTACTAACGGCTTTTCTTTTAATTCAGAAAATAAATCTTTATAAAAATGAACAATATTAAGTCTGTAAAATATAGCTAATGTATCAATAAATGTTCTCCAAAGAATAGGAAACTTAATAAATCCGAAATGCCTATTAGGATTAACTATTACAGGAGCAGATACTATTTTTTTACCATTTGAATTGCATGCTACTAATACTTCCAAATCATAAGCAAATGCTTTAACTAATATTCTTGGGAAAATATTTATTATGGCATCCCTTTTGAAAAGTTTTAATCCGGTTTGAGTATCTTGTATCGGAAGATGAAAGAATATTTTTACAAACATGAAATATATAAAAGATATTAATTTTCTTATATTAGAATAATTAACCACAGAATCTTTATGCCTTTTAGAGCCTATAACAACATCAGCATTTTCTTTTTGCATAATAACAAAAAAATTTTCTAATTGAGAAGGATCTATTTCCATATCGCCATCGCAGAATATTATATAATCCCCGTTAGAAACTTCGCAGGCTCTTTTTAATGCATGTCCTTTTCCTTGATTTTCTCTTGCAAAAACACCTATTACATTTTTCAAATTCTTATTTGTATTATTATTTTGAAAGTCAGTACATATTTTTTTTATTTCTTCTTTTGAATTATCGCTGCTTCCGTCATCAGAAATAATTATTTCAAAGTTCATAAAAAAAGGAGAAACTTTTTCTATCAATATATTTATATTTTTTTCTATTGTTTTTTCTATATTATATACAGGAACTAATATAGATACCAATTCATTTATTATCATAATTTACCGCTTTAATAACCAAATATTATTTTTTATAAAGATGATAAGAATTCAAGTTTTCTTTCACTTTGCTCATTATCTCCGCCCTCATGTCCGTTAAATGTATAAACATTAATAGATTTTTCACCTGCATAATTATTATAAGCAGCAAATACAGTAGAAGGAGGACATATAAAATCCATCAATCCTACAGAAAATAAAGCTTTAACTTTAGATCTCTTGGCAAATAATGCCCCGTCAAAATATGATAAAGTTTCAAAAGCTTTTTTTTCATGGATTCTATTAGTTCTGCAAAACCTTGCTATCTCATTATAAGGCAAAGTATCTGTTATAGTGCATGCTCTTTTATAATCGCATAAAAAAGGAACATCTATCATAGCAGCTTCAATATTTTCTTTAGTAAAAGAAGAAAGACCCAAAACAGCAAGTGCTATACCGCCGCCCTGACTTTTACCATTTACAGCAATTTTTGAAGTAAGTTCATGTTGTTTTGCAACCTCGATAGATTTAACGGCGTCAATAAAAACTCTTTTATAATAGTAATCGTTTTTATCCAATATTCCCATTGTAAGAAATCCGTCAGCATGAGGTGCAGAACCTACTGGGTCTGGAGTAGTAGCTCCATTACCATTTTCGGCTCCCTGGCCTCTAACCTCCATTACAAATGTACTATAACCTGCTGCAGGAAAAAGCAAACGTTTAATTGGATAATCCCTCCCTTCTCCATATCCTAAATAATGCATAACACATGTAAGCTTTTCTTTTTTTTCTCTTGCATACTTTGGTGCTATATACCATCCGTTTATTCTATGTTTTGCAAATCCGCTGAAACTTACACTCCATACATCAAATAATTTTAAATGCGTATCTATTAAAGTATACTCTGCTTCAGAATTATGATTATTTTCTTTTAAATTATTTTTCCAAAACTCATCAAAATCTTTAGGCTCTTCAGTACTGCCTTTATATTTATAAAGTTCTTCTAAACTTAAATCAAAAAAAGACATAATTAATTCCTTAAATAATAAAGATGTTTTTAGTATATTATAATTTTCTTTTTTTTCAATTATAATATATAAACTAAATTTTTAAAAAATCAAATATATTAATATTCTTTTCCATTTTTAATTTAAAAGGTATAGGAGATAAACGATAGGCAATATCCACTTTTACATGAGGGTCTTTATTATATAATGATGCTGTCAAAAATGATAATAATTCCTTATTGTATAAAATTAAATCTAAAATTATCATAGTATTACTTTTAGCATTAACTATTATATCGCCGGAATTAATATATCCGAATATTTTCTGTTTTTTTTCAGTTTTATCATTAATAATATTAACTTTCAGTTCCTTTATTTTAATTTTAAAAAAATTATCATTTTTAATATCTAAAGTAACCTGCAAATTTGGACATTCCCAATCAAAATTTTTTAAATCAACTTTTTTTAAACTCGGGGTTATACTCAACTTCATAATTTATCCTTAATAATTAGATATTAAGATTATCATATAATTTTTAATTTTCAATACAAAAAAATTGATAACTGCCTTAATTTTAGTTAAATAAAAAAGTTATAACCTATTTTTAAGCAATAGATTATAACTTTTTAAAATAAATTAATCTTTATTTAATTAGCTTAATTTTAAATTACATTCATGCTCTTCTTTTTTGTACATAGCCTGTCTTTTCATAAGAAGATCGAAATCTATTAAATGACCGTCAAATTCAGGACCTTCAACACAAGCAAATTTTGTTTCATTACCAACTTTCACTCTGCAGCATCCGCACATACCAGTACCATCAATCATAATAGGGTTCAAACTAACAACAGTAGGAAGATTATATTTCTTAGTAAGTATAGTAACAAATTTCATCATGATAGCAGGACCAATAGCTATAACTTCAGATATTTTATCTCCTCTTTCATATATTCTAGTAATCATATCAGTTACAAGACCCTTTTCACCATAACTTCCATTATCAGTACAAATAAGCACTTCATCTGATATTTTTTTCATCATATCTTCCATAATGATAAGTGATTTATCTCTAGCACCTAAAATAGAAATAACTTTATTTCCTGCTCTATGATGGGCTTCAACTATAGGATGTAAAGGAGCAATACCAACACCGCCGCCGACACCTAATACTATACCGTCTTTTTTCTCAATATGAGTAGGCTGTCCTAATGGCCCTATAACGTCCATTATTTCATCACCAACTTTAAGTTCCATAAGTCTAGCAGTAGAGTATCCGATACTTTGAGTTACTATAGTAATAGTTCCTGCCTCTGGATCAGCATCTGCTATAGTAAGAGGTACTCTCTCACCTTTTTCATCTAATCTAAAAATAATAAAATTACCTGCTTTACGATGCTTAGCTATATCCGGAGCTACAACTTTCATCATAAAGACTTTTTCTGACCATTGCTCTCTGGCAACTATTTTATAACCCATAAATTTCTCCTTTAATAATTAAAAAATTCAATGAATATTTATTAAAAAATATTATTCTTCTGAAGAACTATTTTCTTCTGTTTTGCTTTCTTCAGCAGTATTTTTAATCAAATCTGAATGTTTAGGGATTTTAACTCCTAATCTTTCCACTAAGCGTGCCTTCTTACCTACCTTATTTCTCAAATAGTACAATTTAGCTCTTCTTACTTTAGCTTTACGTATGATGTCAACATGATCTATTCTAGGAGAATTTAATAAAAATATTCTTTCAACTCCTACTCCGTAAGATATTTTTCTTACTATGAAACTTTTACTAATTCCTTTACCGCGTATAGATATAACAGTACCCTCATAAGCCTGTAATCTTTCTCTGTCGCCTTCTATGATTTTAACCCATACTTTTACTGTATCACCTATTTCAAAAGGCAAAATAGCTTCTTTTTTATGTTTTGCTTCTACTAATCTTATCTGTTGGTCCATTGTGACAATCTCCTAATTTTTATTTATCTTAAATTTAATTAATTTCATTTATACTTGAAAAATAAACAAATATAACATTATAAAATATTAATTGCATTATTCTATCATAATATGTTAATTTTATCAAGTGAATTTTATAATTATAATAAATTTTCTAAAAATATTATTTTAGAATCTGAAACTTTCCAATTAGTCTCTATATTCTTTTTATAAATCATTTCAAACATAATCTTACCGGCATTATAGCCTTCTAAAAAAACCTCTTCCATTACGGTAAAAGATATTATACCAGATTTTATTAAAGATTTTATACTGCTTGCCATACCATGAGATACTATTTTCTTATTTTTTAACACATCTCTATCTATTATATCAAATATTTCCTGAGCATATCTGTTTATATATATACCTTTTATATCTTCTTTATAGCAAATTTCTTTTATTGTATGAACACTTTCTTCTATATTTCCGCAGAATATAGGACCTACAATTTCTAAATTATATTCTATTATTTTTTTTAAGAAACCTTCTAAATACATCCCTGAAGATATTTTATCATCTCCATTATCTATTACAAGAACCTTTTCATTATCTCTTAAAAGATTAGATAATATGCCGGCAACTATCATACCTTGCTTTACATGATCAGGACCTACATGAGGTATATTTTCGCTTAATCTATTGCCTATTGATATTATATTTATTTTATTAAAATATGGTTTTAAAATATCATATATTATTTCTCTATTTAAAGGAGTAATAATCAATCCGTCTATATTATCATCGTTTTTTAATATATCATTTAATACATCTACCTGTTTATCAGGGGAATGTATTTCTGTTGCTATTATTTTTAGATTATAGTTGTACATGTGGTATTCTTTTGATACCTCATTCAAACCTCTTATTATTTCGCTTGTATAAAACTCATTAAATGAATCTGCAACTAAACAGTATACTACTTTTTCCTTTTTATTAGCTAAGGAACTTCCTATATAATTTTTTTCGTAATTTAATTGAGATGCTAACTCTAATATTTTTGTTTTAGTTTCTTCCTTAATAAATTCACTTCCGTTTATAGCACGTGCAACCGTTGTTCTGCTTATTCCAAGTCTTTTTGCTATTTCTTTCTGAGTAACTCTTTTTATATTTTCTAAATCTTTAATATTATTATCCATAATAATTTACATAGTCCTTTACTAATCAGCAATTATAGTGAAATTTATTATTTATTATTGAAAAATATGTGATGTTTGAGATATAATATTTGTACCAGTTTCAAATATTAAAAATGGAAACTTTCCCATTATACCAGCTACTATACTAGAAGGAGGAGTAGTAGTTAATTTATTATATTCAATAACATAATCATTATACAATGCTATAGCTTTTTTTTCGTCTTCTATTATAGGCTTCATTTCATTTAAAGCAGATACGTAATTTTCATTAGTTCTAAGTACAGGATAATTCCTTGCGGTATAATTTATTTTATTTATGTTTTCTGTTATTCTAGCTTGAATATATTGGTATTCCTGAAAAGTTAATGGTTTTTCTATCAATGTAGAATCAGATTCTATAGTCTTTATCCTTTCTATATAATTGCTTAAAGCATGCAATGTGTATATATCTATTCTAGGTATGACGGAAACTGCATTATAATAATTTTGGGATGCTATATTTTTTCTATAATATATTTCTATTATATTATTTAATGATTCTCTAGATAATCTTTCTTCTTCTAGGATAGATTCTCTAATAGATTTGGTTGATACTATCATAAATATGCTGATAGCTATTAAATTAATAATTATAAATATTATTGCTACCGCAGAACCTTTCATTAGCACTCCTATAAAATTATTAACATAAATATCAATAATTAAGTAAAAATTATATATTATGTACCCTATTTTGTTAATATACAAATTGAATATTTTTATAATAATAATTATCAAATAAAAATCATTTATATTTAAATCTAGTTTAAGTATCATAAAAATAATACATATATCTTTATCTTGACTTTTTTAAATTATTATATAGAATAAAGGGAACATAAAAATTATATTTTTTTTTATTGTAATTGTACAAAACTGGGGGAATAATATGTTTAAAAATCGTTTTATTAAAGTGCTTATAGCAGCATCGATTATTATTTTGGCAATTATAGGATGTCAAAAGAAACAAGCAGAAAAGAATAAATTATATATAGGAACAAATGCTGAATTTGAACCTTTTGAATATAGAGAAGGAGACAAAATAGTAGGTTTTGATGTTGATTTAATTACAGAAATATCTAAATTAATCGGAGTTGAAATAGAATTTGTAGATATGAAATTTGACGGATTACTTCCTGCTTTAGAATCAAAAAAAATAGACATAATAATAGCAGGAATGACTGCAACTGATGAAAGAAGAAAATTTGTTAATTTCTCAGATCCTTATTATAATTCTAAACAAGCTATGTTAGTTTACAGCAATAATCAAGATATTACTTATTTTACTAATTTGTCCGGAAAAAAGGTAGGAGTTGTATTAGGTTATACTGGAGATCTTTTAGTAAGCGAACTTCCTAATGTAGATATTCAAAAATTTAATGCTACTTCAGAAACAGTTATAGCATTAAAAGCTCAAAAAGTTGATGCTGTTATTTTAGATTATGAGCCTGCTAAAAATTATGCTGCTCAAAACCCAGAATTAAAATTAGTTGAAACAGATTCTGCTACAGAAGAATATGCTATAGCTATGAGAAAAGATGATAATGAATTATTAGCAAAAGTTAATGAGGCTTTGCAAACTTTAAAAGATAATGGAACTTATGATGCTCTATTAGAAAAATATTTTTAATATAGAATAATTTTTAATATCATATATAATAATATCTTCTTTTCGTATATAATAATATGAAAAGAGGATATTATATTTTTTTGTATATAGGGATTTTATAATAGAGGGATTTTATGCTGGAATATTTAGAACTTCTTAAAGAAATATTTATATCTAACGGCAGATATATTTATATGATAAAGGGGTTAATATTTTCTGTAGGAACCACAGCTTTTTCAGCTATTATTGGTATTGTACTAGGAATTTTTATAGCTTTAATGGAACTTTCATCATTCCATCCTTTTAAAAATATAAAGAAATTATCTAATTTTAATCCTATATCAAGACTTGCATTTGCCTATGTTCATATTATTAGAGGAACTCCGGTAGTTGTACAGCTTATGATATGGGCAAATGTTGTTTTTGTTGATAGTTTAAGAGATACTCCTATACTTATTATAGCAGGGATTGCTTTTGGTATTAATTCCGGTGCTTATGTAGCTGAAATTATAAGAGCGGGTATACAGAGTTTGGATAGAGGACAAATGGAAGCAGCAAGAGCTTTAGGTATGAGTTATTCTATGTCTATGAAAGAGATAATAATACCTCAGGCTGTAAAAAAAATACTTCCTCCTCTTGTAAGTGAATTTATAGCATTGCTTAAAGAAACTTCAATAGTTGGTTTTATAGGCGGTATCGATTTATTAAGATCTGCTAATATTATTACAAGTCAAACATACAGAGGTGTTGAGCCTTTAATTGCTGTTGGTATCATATATCTAATATTAACTTCTGCATTTGCTATGTTTATGAGAAAAGTAGAAAAGGGGTTAAGAGAAAGTGATTAAGATAAAAAATTTACACAAACAATTTGGAAAATTAAAAGTTCTTAAAGGTATAGATGTTAATGTTTCAAGAGGTGAAATAATCGCTATAATAGGACCTTCCGGAAGCGGAAAATCTACTTTTTTAAGATGCATTAATAGATTGGAAGAACCTACAGAAGGTGATATTCTTATTAACGGAAAGAGTATTATGGATAAATCTACCGACATTAACTTGATGAGACAGGAATTAGGTATGGTTTTTCAGCATTTTAATCTTTTTCCGCATAAAACAGTTATGGAAAATATAACTTTGGCACCTATGAAATTAAAAAAAATACCTAGAGAAATAGCAGAGAAAAAAGCAATAGAACTTCTTGATAAAGTTGGACTTGTAGATAAGCAGAGTGCATATCCTAATCAGCTTTCCGGAGGACAGAAGCAAAGAATAGCAATAGCGAGAGCTTTAGCAATGGAGCCGGAAATAATGCTTTTTGATGAGCCTACATCATCTTTGGATCCTGAAATGATTAAAGAGGTTTTGGATGTTATGATAGATTTAGCCAAAGATGGTATGACTATGCTTATAGTTACGCATGAAATGGGTTTTGCTAAAAATGTTGCTACTAGAATACTTTTTATGAATGACGGTAAAATATTAGAAGATGAGGAACCTATAGAATTTTTTGCTAATCCTAAACACGATAGAATTAAAGAGTTCTTATATAAAGTTTTAAATAAATAATTGTTATTAATAGATAAAATAGCTGATAATTGACTTAAGTCCGTTATCAGCTATAATCAATTTTAAAAATTTTCATTAGTTACTATATATAATTCACCTTCAGGAGTTACTATATAAGCTTCTTTATATTTAAATGCCTCATTTGTGAAGAAATTAGTACCCATTAAAAATGCAGTTGTTGATAGAGCATCAGCCTCTTCAGCATTTGTATGAACTATAGTAGCTGATATACTGTTATATGTAGGATATCCTACTTCAGCATCTATTATATGATGATAATTGGTTCCATCCTGAGTAAAATATCTTTCATAATCACCGCTTGTTACTATAGTAGTATTTGTTGATTCCAATAATCCTAAATAACCATCAGCATCATTTCTTGGATTTCTTATAGCTATTACCCAAGGCTTTCCTTTACTATTAACTCCATTAGCATAAGTATCTCCGCCGTAATCTATTAAATAGTTACTTATATTATGCTCTTTAAATACATTTTTTAACTTTTCTATTATATAACCTTTACCATAAGATCCGAAATCAAATGTTAATGGTTTTGATAATTTCAATATCTTTTTATTATCATTATTAGTTATTAAACTTACAGACGAATAATCTATATTACTCAAAGCTTTATCTATTTCAGACTGCAAAGGAACTGTTTGATTTTCTTTTACTCCAAATCCCCAAAGCTCTATTAGTGGTCTTACACTGATATCAAATGACGGATTAATTTCTGAATATCTTAAGCCTGTTGCAAATATATGCGCCATTTCATCTGATATTTCAATTTCTGTTTTACCTTTTAAACTTTCTGCATTAATTTTAGCTATTTCGCTGGATGTATTATATGGATTTAATATATTATCTATTCTATTTATCTCATTTGTTATATCCTGAGTTAATATATCCATATCTTTTTCTGGTGCTTGTGCTGTTACATTCAATATTGTATCGCTTATAACTATAGTTGCTGTTATATATTTTTCTCTGCTTCTATAAAAAGATACTGCTATTATTAATGCTACAGCTATTATTGGTATTGATAAGTAAATTTTCTTTTTCATTTTTCTAACACTAACTTCTTTTATTTTTTTACTATTAAAACGAAAATAAAAAACAATCGTAAAAATAAAATTTTATATAAAATATTTTTAGGATATATTCAAACAAAAATAATTTATCCATTTCAAATTATTATATTAATAACATATTTTACGCCTTAGTAATTTTTAATTTATTATGAAAAAATGAATAATTTAGACTATACAAAAAACTTCTGTTGTATAAGTTTTATTAAACTGTAAAAACATCAATATTTTGTAAAAAAATTGTAAATATTAAGTAAATTCTATTGACATTAATTGTTTTTCTGCTATACTTATAATTGTAAATATAATTTACATGGGATTATTTATGAAAAATAAACTTAAGGAGATTAATTATGACTAAAAAAATATTTGCTTTATTAATAACATTAACTATAGTTTCAACTTCAAGCCTTTTTGCTGATTGGGTAGTTCCAGCTTCATCATTACCTCAAAAATCAAGGGCATTCATACAAAGAGTATATCCTGGCGTACAGATATGGAAAGTTGAAAGAGACGGAGGAAAATTTGAAGTTAAATTATCAAATGGTGCTTCTATTGATTTTCTAGCTAATGGCAATTGGATTAATATAGACGGAGAATATAACGGAGTTCCTTTAAGCGTATTGCCTCAGGCTGTAGCTAATACAGTAAGAAGAACTTATCCTCAGGCTATGATGATAGATGTAGAGAAAGAATGGGGAAATTACAAAATAAAACTTAATAATATGATGGAAATGTTTATATCTGCTAACGGGCAATTAGTAGGACAAAAATGGGATGACTAATAGATAGAATATAAAAGGTTTATGAAAATAAAGGAGGTTCTTTAATAGGACCTCTTTTTTATATGCTGCTAATTATATGAAGAAATATTTGACTGTTTACTAATATTAATGTTTTAAATAAAAAGAAATAAGGATAAAATCATGTCAAAAAAAATATTAATATCATTGCTTACAATTATCGGTTTATCAATTTTAATTGTATCATGCGAAACTTTGCAGTCAAGTGCAAGGGAAATAACAAGAAGTTATATTGAAGAAAATAAACCGGATATAAAAGTGAAAAGTGCTTCTATTTCTGAAATAACATTAAAAGACATAACTTTAAATGTTGCCTTAGAAGTTAAAAATAATCTGTCATTTGAAGTCCCTGTAGATAAACTTCAAGTTGATTTAGTAAATACTTCAGGAAAAGTTTTTGCAAGCGGAAATACAGTAGGAACTTTAAAAATACCTTCTAAACAGTCAAAAGATGTAAGCTTAAAATTTAAAGCTAATTATGCAGATGTATTTACAACAGCATTTGATGCTCTTAAAAATAAAAGTTTTAAATGTAAAGCTAATATGAATATAACTTTCACTGTATATGGAATGAGCTTCAAATTCCCTTATACTAAAGAATTGAATTTTACAGAAAAATAAACAAATAATAAAAGATAATTATGATTAAAATCTCATAATTATCTTTTATATCTTCATGATATCTCTTATTGTATTAGCCCTAATTTCATCTATATTTCTATAATGATTATTTTTTTTATGTAATTGCTTCAAATGATTATTTTTACCCAAAAAAAACATATAGTATAAAGAATCTAATTCTATATCATCAAACATACCATAATAAAGCCCTACCCTAAGCCATAAACTATGATTTATTAATTCTCTATACTTTAATGATCTTGCAGCTGATAATATAGCTCTGCTTCTATATACTCTATCTTCTATTTTGACACTGTCTATTTTTTTTATTCTATTTCTAATTTTTTTCTCTTTTTCTGATATTTCTTTAACTTTATTAATAATACTGTCAAGTATAAACTTCTCTGTAACCCCAAGCATAATATTATTCTTAATATTAATCAAACCATTTTTTATAGTTAAATCAAAACCTAATTTATAGCATTCATTTGTTAAATGCTCTATATTATCAGGAGTTTTCCATATAAGGCAAGGAACAGCCATACATACATCCAAATTCATGGATATTCCTATTATATTAGGAGAACTTGTCAAATATCCGAATTTTTTATCATAGGCAAAATCTACTTTCTTATCAAGCATGTTTTCTATTTTATAAGCCAAATCAAAACATCTTTCCAATTCAAGACCTCTTGCAATCGTTTGAATTTCTAAATGCTGATTAGAGTTAATCAATATTGAAATATAACCGTTAATATCAGTATATAAAGAAGCATTTAATAAATTTCTTTCACTTGGAACGCTAAGATTTTCTATTAATATTCGTATATCTAATGCTGAGAGATCAAGTATTTTTGAATATGTTAATCCAAAGTTAAGATCATTTATATTAGGCTTAAGTATAGAATTTACTTTTTCAAAATCATCCTTATCCATATTATAAAAAAATCTCATATTATCGATATTTCTATAAATGGATACTTTTGAATATAAGACTATATTATCATCGGTACCTTTTTCATATATCCAATTTGCTATATTATTAATGGACATCTTTTTTTTCGCTCTTATTTTTTTTAGATATTAAATCTTTCTGCAAATTCTCAAGTTTATCTCTTATCAGAGCAGCTTCTTCATATTTCTCTATTTTTATTAATAACTCTATCTCTTCTCTATATTTTTCTATTTTTATTTCTATATCTCTATATGTAAGATTTTTATTAGATACTCTTCCAATATGCTTATTTTCTTTATGTATTTTCTTTACAACCTTATTAATATCAGATTTCAAATGTTCATAACACTTAGGACATGAAAGTATTCCTGTCTTTATAAAATCATCTAAAGAATATCCGCATACTTTGCATAATTTATTAGAGCTTGGTACTTTCTTCTTTTTCTTTTTAGAAGGTATAGATTTATAATTTGGGAATATAGTATCGATATTATTAAATTCAAGCTCCAGGCATTTTTCTATAATATTACCATTAACTTCGCAATTTTTGCATATATGTATTTGATAGCTGTTATTTCCTATCTTTTCATTAATATGCAACACAGCGTTTTCCTTACCGCATATATCACACAACATAAAAACCTCTAACAAATTATTTAGAAAATTTTACCATTTAATAAAAAAAAAAGCAAATTATAACTTTAATTTAATAAAAATATTTAAATCTTCTTTATTAGTAATTTTTATATTATTAGAAGAGCATTCAACTATTCTCACATCTCCAAAATATTCGCTGTATATTTCAGCATCATCAGTAGCTAAACTCTTATTTTTATCAGCCATATATTTTTCTATAGCATTCATGTAATTTTCAAATTTGAAAGCCTGAGGAGTAGCTGCCCTATAAAGATAAGTTCTGTCTATAGTTGATACTATTTTCTTATTATCATCAGCCTTTTTTATAGTATCAACAACTTTAGAAGCAAGTATTGCAGCATCAAATTCCAATACACATTCATATAGAGACTTAATTTCTTTTTTGCTTACAAGAGGCCTAACACCGTCATGTATAAACACATAATCAGTTTTTATCTCTTCTATAGAATTGTTTAAAAATTTCATTGCCTCATATACAGAATAAACCCTTTCGCTTCCGCCTGATATGTAATAAATATTCTTTTTTACAGAACTTTTTATATCAATGCAATTATTTATTATTTTTTTTATATTATTAATTTCATCTTCAGCACTTACTAATACTATATTCTTAAAATTAAATTTAAGCATTGAACAAAGAGTATGTATAAAAATAGGCTTATTATCAACTTTTATGAACTGCTTTTTTACTTTCCCTCCGAATCTTTTAGAACTTCCTGCTATAAGCATTATTAAAGTTGTGTTCATAATTCTTATCCGTTATTTTTATTATTTTTCTTGTTTTTAAGTTCTTCTTTTCTCTTTTCTTTCTCTCTTTTTCTCTCTTCTCTAAGTCTATGTCTGGCTTCCCTTCTCTCCTGAACCTGAGCTTTTATTTTTATTCTATGAGCTTCTTTTTCTTTTCTTCTTTCTTCTCTATATTCTTCATATTCCTTATTCATCTTTTCTCTTTTTTCTTTTATCTCTTCTAACTGCATTCTCCATTCAGCTCTCTCTAATCTTTTCATCTCTTCTTTTTTCTTTTCTTTTTCTTCTCTTTCTTTCATTTTCTCTATTTTTTCAAACTCTTTTTCTCTAAATAATACAAGCTGTACAGGATCTTTAATTTTACTTAACTTATTTCTCATTTTCTGAATATAATCTTTTCTCTTACCAATATTATGAGGAAAAAGTTTTGCTCCCAACTCATCTATAAATAATCTAGTTCTTAAAATAATACTGTTTTGAGTTTTTATATTAATAACAGAACGCCAAGGAGTTTTTGATATTATAATCAAAGCTATTATCCCAGCCATAGTGTTTGAGAATAAATTTCCCCAAAATACAGCCCAATAAGATAAATATTTTGTAGTTACAATAATAAATATAAATCTCAAAAACCATATTCTAAGTATACTAATTAAAAGAGGCACCCTCGTCCTTCCAAGTCCTATTAAAGCTCCCTGTACTACCATAGTAATACCGAATCCTAATACCCCTAATGCAAATATAGGCAAAGAACCATTAGCAACACTTAAATCCTCTGCTTCTCTTGTAAAAAGAACCGTTATATAAGGAGTAAGAGGAATAACAACTGCTATAAGTATAATAGCCGTAATTGCACTCATCAATATTCCGGTATAGCATGATTTTCTCGCCTTATCAGCATATTTTGCCCCTATATTCATACTAACCATAGTAGTAACAGCTGAACCGAATGCTGCAGGCAAATTAAAACATACTGTTGTAATATTATTTGCTATTCCTTGTCCGTTTAGTATAGCAGCGCCGTATTTTTCAACTTCTGTATTAATTAGGAAAAAGCCTAAATTGCTTAAAAAAGTTGTAAGCATTGAAGGCACTCCTATTAACATAAGCTCTTTTAAAATAGTAACATCAAATTTAAAATCTTTTAAAGATAATTTATCATCACTGTCTTTAATAAATAAATCATAATACATCCAAGCTGTAACTATTGTATAAGTTGAAAATGAAGCAAGCACACTGCCTATAATTTTTAAGTGCATAAAATAAACATATATAAAGTTAAATACTATTTTCAAAAGCAATAATATTACGCTTCTTATAAAAGTAGCTTCCGGCTTACCATTGGCATTTTTTATACCATTATACAAAGCCGCCAAAAATGTCATAGGCATAACAAAGCTGTATAATGACAAATATTGAAATACATTTTCTTTAACACCAGGCTGCAAATTCATAGATACCAATATGCTTACAAGGTAAATAGTAGGCCCCATAGCAATACCGAATAAAACACCTGTTACAACTATTTGAGTAGCTATTTTTTTGGCATTTTTGAAATCTCCAAGACCATTATACTGCCCAACTATAGCCATAGCAGCAACACCAAGCCCCTGAGATAATGCCGTCATCATATTAATTATAGGTTCAGAAAAATTAACACTGCTTGCTATAACAGTGCCTGTAACATTATTTAAAAATAATCCATCCATTAAAGGTATTAATGACTGAACTAAACTCATCATTAAAGTTG
>NZ_CALXRN010000123.1 GCF_944390595.1 uncultured Brachyspira sp.
TCTTCTTCTGTTCTGTTGTCTATAGAAAGAAGTTTGCTTACCATAGTACTTTTTAATTCACCATCATCAAAATCTTTTATCAAATTAGTAACTTCTATTTTTTCACCTGTTTCTAATGAATATACTAAATTATAATTATTGTACACTCCATGTGCTCCGCCTAAATATAATGCTGAAGTTCTTGTTATAGATATAGTTTTATCATTAAAATAAGTTATGTTGATAGATTTACTTGATTCATAGCTGTCAGCTGAATTTGTTACCCATTCATCATAAGGATCACTCATATCATTTTCAAATAATTTTGATATGCTTCCCTTTTTATCTTCAAATTCTAAATTTTCATTTCTTTTTAGATTATTTAGATTGAAACCTTCATTTATATCAAAAGAAATTTTATCATATACTTCTAATTTGTTAGTGTCATCAGGTATAAGCAAAAATATAGAATCTTTATATGAGAATGTTGATGCACTTCCATATTCATTAGTTTCAGAAACATCTGAATATGCATAGTTATATACTGCTGCTTTTAATGATGAAGTTGTATTTATTTCTTTTGATGAACTATTTAAAGATTTGGAAGTCATTTTAAATGATGTAATATTTGAATATGTACTTTCTATACTGTCGCCGTTTTCAGCTTCTGCATATATTCTATTATTTGTTATATCAAGAATGCTGTTTTTATCATAAAATTGATTTATATCATTTAAATTTTTATAATTAAAAGCTGCCTTTATTTTTTCATAATTAGGCATTAATTCAGAATCGCTATTTATATGATCAGGCCATCTGTCATTTAAATATACAGAAAAGAAATCTCCTTCATCGTTTTTTATATAATAGTGATGAGATATCCATTCTGCACTTTTAGATGCATTTGATATAGATTCATTTTTAATTGTTTCTGTTTCATTAGTTTGATTTTCTATTAAATCAGTATTTGTCTGTGTATTTTCAGTATTATTATTTTCTTTATTTGAACATGATATTATTACAAATATTATTAATACTATTGATAATATATTTTTTTTCATCATAAACCATTTCCTTAAATTTTAAGAATAACATAAGTAAACATAATATATTATTCCTGTTTTTTGTCAACATCTAAAAAATCATACAGCAGTATTACTATATAAAGAATTATTTTATTGACACAAAAAAAATTATAATATAATATGAAAATAAAATTATATAAAAAGGAAGCAGCAATATGAAAAGATTATTAATTATTCTATCTGCGGCTATATTGATGATAATATCATGCGGTAAAATAAAAAATGATACTGCAGAAAATTCATCAATATATGTGAATTTAGGTCCGGAACCTAAAACAATAGATCCAACATTAAACTCTCTTAATATTGCATCGTGTTATATACATCATGCTTTTGAAGGCCTAACAAAAATAGATTCTAATAACAATGTCAGAGCAGGCATGGCAGAAAGTTGGACTATTTCAGATGACGGGCTTACTTATACTTTTAGTATAAGAAAAAATGCAAAATGGTCTGATGGAAAACCAGTAACAGCTCGTGATTTTGAATACTCATGGAAAAGAGCAGTTAATCCTGAAACAGCTGCTGAATATTCTTATATGATGGAAATTGTAAAAAATGCAAAAGAAATAAACAAAGGTACTATGAATTATGAAAACTTAGCTGTTAAAGCAATTAATGATTACACATTTGAAGTAACATTAGCTAATCCGGCAAATTACTTTTTAGACTTTATAGCTTCTACAGGAGTATTTTTCCCTGTTAGAAAAGATATCATAGAAAAATACGGAGATGACTGGACTTTAAAACCAGAAACTTACATTGGAAATGGTGCTTATAAAATGAAAGAAAGATTAACAGATGAAAGAATAGTTTTTGATGTTAATACTAATTATTATGCTAAAAATGAACAAGTTGCTAAAGAAATTAATTTTATAATTATGGGAGATCCTAACACTGCTATTGCAGGAATAAGAGGAGGTAATATAAATTTCTCTGCTTTAGAACCTCCTTCTGCTGAAATAGAAACATTAAAAGAAGGCGGATATATCACTAATAATAATGCTATAGGTACTTTTTATATAGAAATAAATATTACAAATGAAGCATTTAAAGATAAAAGAGTCAGACAAGCATTAGCACTTGCAATAGACAGAAAATATATAGTAGATAATGTTACAAAAGGAGGACAGATACCTGCCGGTGCTTTCATACCTCCTGCTGTTAAAGGCGAAGAAAAAAGCTTTAGAGAAGAAACTACAAACTATATAAATATTGACAATTATGCTGCTAATGTGGAAAAAGCCAAAGCATTAATGGCTGAAGCAGGTTACAGCAACGGACAAAATTATCCTGTAATAGAATTAAAAGTTTCACCTGGTATTTATGTATTAGTTGGAGAAGCTATACAGCAAATGTGGAAAGAGAATTTAAATGTTAATGTATCATTAGTTCAAGAGGAATTTCCTATAACATTGCAGTCTTTAATAGAAAAAGATTATCAAATGTCTAGAATGGGATGGACTGGAGATTATAATGATCCTATGACAATGCTTGATGTAATGATAAGCTACGGCGGAGTAAATCATACAGGATTCCATAATGCTCAGTATGATAATTTAATATTATCTGCAAAACAAAATAAAGATAATCATCTTAGAATGAGTTATATGAAAGCAGCTGAAGCTATACTTTTAGATGAAATGCCTATTATACCTCTTTATTACAGAACAGACTCTTTTGTTAAAGATCCTAAATTAAAAGGTGTGGTATTAAATCCATTGGGAAGACATAGATTTAATTATGCTTATATGGAACAATAAAAAATATATAAAATAAAGTATTAGGAGTACATTATGAAAAAATTAACAGCTATATTACTAATTATTTTATCAGCGTTTTTTATATCATGCGGTAAAAAAACATCTGACGGTATAATTATTAATATGGGAGCAGAACCAAGGACTATAGATCCTAGCTTAAACACATTGAATGTTGTATCTGCTATGCTTTTCCATGCTTTTGAAAGTTTAACTACCATAGGTCCTGACGGTAAATTAACTGCCGGAATGGCTGAAAGCTGGGATATTTCTGAAGATGGTAAAGTATATACTTTTCATTTAAGAACAAATGCTCTATGGTCAGACGGCAAGCCTGTAACAGCACATGATTTTGAATACGGATGGAAAAGAGTTGTTAATCCTGCTACAGCTGCTCAGTATGCTTCTTTATTAGAGATAATAAAAAATGCTAAAGAAATTAATGCTGGACAAATGGACTATAATGAACTTGGAGTAAAAGCAATATAGACGATTATACTTTTGAAGTTACTTTAGTAGATCCTGCTGCTTATTTCTTGGAATTTATGGCTACTGTTGGGGTATTCTCTCCTATAAGACAGGATATTATAGAAAAATACGGAGATGATTGGACTTTATCTCCTGAAACTTTTATAGGAAATGGTCCTTATCAAATGACTGAAAGAGTAATGGATCAATACATAGTGTTTGAGGCAAGAACAAATTATTATAAAGCAGATGAAACAGTTGCTAAAAAATTAACTTTCCTATCTATGAGTGATCCTAATACCGCTATTGCAGGAATAAGAGGAGGCACTATACATTTCTCAGCATTAGAGCCGCCTTCTAGCGAAATAGCAAAATTGAAAGAAGAAAATTATATTGTACTTAAAGATGGTGTAGGTACTTTTTATTTATCGCTTAACATCACAAATAATACTTTGAAAGACAAAAGAGTAAGACATGCATTATCTCTTGCAATAGATAGAAACTACATAGTATCAAATGTTACTATGGGAGGACAGGCACCTGCTCAAGGTTTTGTTCCGCCTACTATTGACGGTATTAACGATTCCTACAGAGCTGAAGCCGGAGTATTAATAGATACTGATAATTATAAAGACAATGTTGAAAAAGCTAAAGCATTAATGGCTGAAGCAGGATATACTAATGGAGAAGGTTTCCCAGTATTAGAAATAAGAGTTTCACCTGGACTTCATATAATAGTAGCAGAAGCTATACAGCAAATGTGGAAAGCAAATTTAAATATTGATGTAACATTAAAAAATGATGAATATCCTTTAGTTTTACAATATTTAGTAGAAAAGAATTTCGATATGGGTTCTATGGCTTGGAATGCTGATTATAGAGATCCTATGACTATGCTTGATATAATGCTTACAGGAAATTCATTTAATTATGGCTTATACTCAAATCCAAGTTATGATCTATTAGTAAACA
>NZ_CALXRN010000124.1 GCF_944390595.1 uncultured Brachyspira sp.
TAGGAGATAGTAAGACACCTCTTTATTTTTTAATATTTACCACTATTGTTAATATTATATTGGATTTAGTTTTTGTTGCTTCATTGAAGATGGATGTTTTGGGTGTTGGAATAGCAACTGTAATATCTCAAATGATTTCTGCTTTTTTAAGTGTATTATATATTATAAAAAAGTTTACAATATTAAATCTAAATAAAGAAGATATGGAATTTGATTCTTCAAATTTATTGATGATAGTAAAAATTGGTGCATCGATGAGTATACAATCCGTATTCTTATCAATAGGAGAGATGATTATAAGCGGTGTAGTTAATACATTTGGAACGAATGTTGTGGCATCATATACAACAGGAAATAGAATAAATCAATTTGCTTCAATGGCTTATTTTGTTGTATCTGAGGCTTTTGCTGTTTATGTTGCCCAGAATTATGGAGCTCAAAAGATTGACAGAATAAAAGAAGGTTTTAAAAGTATTATAATATTATCTTTATCTTTGAGTATACTTGCATCAGTTATTATATTTTTATTTGGCGATCATTTGGTAAGATTTTTTATATCTAAAAATGATCAATATATAGATGTAATAGCTGAAATATGCAAAGGTTATTTAAGAATATCATCAGCATTTTATCCATTTTTGGCAATAATACTTCTTTATAATAATGCTATAAGGGCTATTGGAAATGCATTTATACCTTTAATGTCTGGAATAACTGAACTTGTTATTAAGGTTGGAGGATCTGTATTCTTATCTATACCATTCGGATATATTGGGGTATGGTTTGCTAATCCAGTTGGCTGGGCTGTCGGCATACTTCCTACTTGTATTTATTTTCACAAATATGCTTTTAGAATAAAGAAATAATTTTTTACTAAATTAAATCAATATTCATATTTTGTAAATATATCTAATTTATTTACTCATTCAATATAATAAAATATAATATATTAATTATCACTTTTCAATATAATAAAAATTATCTGAAGGTATTTTATTTCCTATTAGTTGTTTGTCAAAGTTGTATAAAAAGTTATAATAGCTATTTAAAGCAAATTTCATTTTTGCTCCGTCATAAAAAGTTAATCCCATTCTGTTTAATCCGTAAACTGCTGCCTTAGGATTAATTATCATTGGAGAATTTTTTATTAGATTTTCTATTTCATTTTTATTATTCAAAATATAGTCTGTGGATTTTTTATATTCATCTAATACTTCATTTAATAATGCTTTATTATGATTTATAAAAGTATCTTTTGCTATAAGTATTGCTACAGGGTAATTTTCAACGTATTTGGATATTTCAACTACTATATGTACATTTTTATTTTCAAGCATTGCTGATGATGCAAACGGTTCAGGCAATATAGCTGCATCTGCATTTTCGGAAGCTATCATTTTTGCTAAATCCGGATTGCTGAAAGAATAATTAATATTGGATTTTTCTATTTTTTCTTTTGATATCAAATATTGAAGCATTAGATCCGGAGCAGCTAATTTGGTACCGCAGTAAATGGTTTTGTTTCTTAAATCATTTATGGTTTGTATATTTTTATTTGCAGACACTATAAAGAATTTAGTTTCTGATATTACAGCAACTGCTTTATATTGCAATTGTCTATTAAATATTATAGCGGCCATATTAGCCGGAATAGCAGCAATATCAGCTTCTCCTTTTATAATCATTGAAAGCATATTATTAGGGGCATTAACCATTTTTATATCTATTGCTTTATAATCTTTCATCATTTTTAATCCGCCTATACCAGTAGGACCGTTTAGCAGATACATTTGATATGAATGAAGAGTATTTATTAAAATGAATATTAGTATTAATATTTTATTTCTCATTTAATTTTCCTAATTTTTTAGTATAAATTGTTTGATATTATATAATCATAAACTTTTTTGCTTACAAAATATCTAAATCCTTTTTTTTCTTTTATTCTATTTCTTATCAAACTTGAGGATATATCTATTCTTGGAGCCATTATAATTTTTATATTGTATTTTTCTATATTTTCTTTGTATAAATTGTTATCATCTTCTCTGTTTACTACAACTATATTTGCTATTTCTGCAATTTTTTCAGGTTCTTTCCATTTATGAAAATCTTTTATTAAATCGGCACCTATTATAAGTCCTATTTTTTCCTGAACATCATAATTTTTGTATATGTAATTCAATGTTTTTATAGTGTATGAAATTCCTTCATTATTGAGTTCGTATTCATCTACAATAAATCTTTCATCGTCTTCCACAGATAGCTTAAGCATATTTAATCTGTCTGTATCTGAAACTTTTCCGCTTATATTTTTATGAGGCGGTGTTTTAGCCGGTATAAACAATACTTTATCATAATTGCAGTTTGTCATTACTGTATCAGCTAGTATCAAATGTCCAAGATGAGGAGGATCAAATGTCCCGCCCAGCATAGCTATTTTCATTTATAAAATCCGTAATTTAAGAAATTTCTTATATTTTAATATTTTAATCATAATTTGCAATATATTTTTTAAATGTTACAATTATAATTAGGATATTTTTATGACAAACAAACAAACAAACAAACAAACAAACAAACAAACAAACAAACAAACATAATATTATTATTATTATTTATAAACATTATAAGACTTTTGCATGATTGATGCGAGAGTCTTTTTTTATTTTAAATTTTTTTATAATTTGGAGTGTAATATGTTAGAAAAAACAAAAACTGAAAAAATGATAGATAAAAAGGTATGGTGGATTTCAAATTCTAAGGAAAGAAATGAAACTAGGGATAAACTATTAGGTGAATATGCTTTAGTAATTGCAAAAGAAAAAATGGAGCAGCTAAAAATAATAAAAGAGGAATACAAAAGCAAAGGTTTTATGTGTTTCCATTATGGAGAATATTTATCATATATTCCTCAATATTACAGAAGAGATCCTAAATCTTTTTTTAAAGATATGGATGAGTTTATTGTTGGTATAGAGATAGAAAATAGAGAATATTTAGAATATTTTTTTAATCAGGTTAGATACGCACCCGCTGGTATAGATATACCATATATAGTATTTTCAAATACTTCATTAAATTTGGTTCCGAAAGAAGCTGAGATGATATATTTCAATGAAGATAATATATATAATGAATTAAAAAAACAATTTTGTAATATTGATTTTATAAGTTTAGAATTATTGTATTTTAAAAGAGGTATAATATATTTAGATAAGTCAGAGATAGATAAATTTAACAATTCTATATGTATAGACTGTGGTGGGTTCATAGGGGATACTGCTATAATGTTTAGTCAATATAATTTTAGTTCTATATATTCATTTGAACCAGAAGAAAATAACTTTAATACTATGAAGAAAAATATAGATAATTATGCTGATAATAAGAATATAATCCCTTGCAATTTAGGAGTAGGAGATAAAAATGAAACATTGTATATAAATTCAAATGGTAGCATTGATGCTGGAGCTACTTTCCTTAAAACAGGAAGAAATGAATCTTCAACTGTAAATATTGTAAAATTAGATGATTATTTTGAAGATAGAAAAAATAGAATAGGTTTGATAAAATTAGATATAGAAGGTTTTGAAGAGAATGCTTTAATTGGAGCAGAACAAATAATAAGAAATGATAAACCAGTATTATTAGTTGCTGGTTATCATGATTGGGTTGCTTTTGGTCAGATGTTTAGAATAAAGAAATGGATAGAAAATTTGAATTTGGGATATAAAATATTATTTAGGCCTATAGGACATCAGAGTATTCTTACATGGTGTTTTATATGTTATGTTGAATGACTTTTTTAATATTTTAATCATAATTTGCAATATCATAATTTTATTTAGAAATAAAACCATAAAAAAAATTGACATAAAATTAAAAGTAATATATTATATATGACAATGCTTGGAGGTAGATGAGTCCCGGTGGGCTCCGCGCTCTTCAAAAGCGTTGGATGTCATAGCGACATCGGCAGGTTCAACTCCTGCCTCTTCCGATAAATAAGCGATTATAAAAGTTATAGTATG
>NZ_CALXRN010000125.1 GCF_944390595.1 uncultured Brachyspira sp.
TATCTAATCTTTCTAATACCAGCAGCAACAATATGGAGACAATGGATAAGAGGATTAAGGAGCTTCAATACATATTCTTACAGTTGTATAAGTTAGTAATATCCTTTAAGACAGAGAAAACAGAGCAAGAACTTGCAAAAGAGAAAGCTAAAAATGCTGTAGTAGATAAAACTAAATTAAGATTAGAACGAAGAGCAGAGAAATTGAGAGTTAAAGAAGAGAAGAGAAGATTAAAGGAATTGAAAAAGGAATCCAGCAAAGAAAGAAAATAAAAATAATATTTATAAAAATTAGTTTGATTATGAAAAGAGTTTACATTTTTATATTTGAAATATTGCTTTTTAGTATTTCATATTCTAATATTAGTCATAAATTTTATTGGAATTTGGAAAAGGGTAAGAGAATAGAATCAGTAAAAACTGCTGATGTTGAATATTATGAGAATGGTATATTAAAGAGTACCTATAAAGAAAGAAATATTATAGATTTAACTGTTATTGCAATCGCTCCTAACGGCGGATATAGAATGAGCGGAGTATTTAAAATATTTAGAATGATGAAAGGTGATAAAGTTTTTCATCTTGATGAAGAATACACTAGCGATTTTATAATACATACTAATGGAAAATTTGAGGTACCTTCTCATTATTTTATGCCTAATGTTAGACATGTACCTACATTTCCTGATAATGAAGTAAAACTTACTGAGTCTTGGAATAGAGAATCTATTGAAATTATAAAAGTAAACAATGCTCCTAATCTCACTATGGCATTATCAGCTGATTATTTATTTGCTAATATAGAAACTAATGATGACGGCAGTAAGAATGCTGTTATACAGTATCATATTATGACAGATAAAGATTTGTATCAAGCAGGACTTTCAAGAAAAGGATATCCTGAAAGAATATACGGATTTAATTATGGTACTTTTCTTTGGGATATGGAAAAAAATATTCCAGTATCTCAGCAGGAAAGATATCAAATATTGTTTGGTTATGGAAGGGAATTGTCTTATGCTAGTTTGCAGTATAAGATGAATATTGTAAGTAAATATAAAATTTATGATACAATTACAAAAGAAGAAGAAGATTATAACAGAAAAAAATTAGAAGATAATCTTAATAATGATGATAATGTTACAATAGATACTGTACCTGAAGGATTAGTATTAAGACTTGGAGAGATACTTTTTGATACAGATTCTTATACTTTAAAACCTGATGCTAAAAATACAATAGACAATATTATCAAGGCTATTAAAGAAACTTATCCTGACAGAGAAATTATAGTAGAAGGTCATACTGATAATACAGGCAGAAAAGAATACAATCAGGAATTATCAGAGAAAAGAGCAAAAACTGTAGCAGATTATATCTTGCCTAATCTTGATCATGATAAATTATCTTATAAAGGGCTTGCTGATGATGAGCCTATAGCTTCTAATGATACTCCGGATGGAAGAAGAAAAAATAGAAGAGTAGATATTATAATTAAATTGAGATAATTATTCTATATTTAGTGATAAACTTATCTAAAGTTGCTTTTATTTCAAAATTAAAAAATTATTGATAAAATATATTTTTATAATATAATAAATAATTCTTATGCAATACAAAATAATAAAATAAATTCAAGGTAATTATAAAATGGATCAATTTATAGACGTAGTAAGTTTTGAGATAGAAGCAGGACATGGAGGAGCCGGCAGTGTAAGCTTTAGAAGAGAAGCTCATGTGCCTATGGGAGGACCTGACGGAGGAAACGGCGGAGACGGAGGAGACGTTATTGTCAGAGTAGATGCTAGAATAAATAGTTTCGGTAAGATAAAAAGCAGAAAAAGATTCAGAGCAAGAGACGGAGAACCTGGAAGAGCTAGATTAAGCGACGGCAAGAGAGGAGATGATGTTGTTATAAGAGTTCCTATTGGTACAGTAATTTATAATGAAGATACAGAAAATATACTAGCAGATTTGCTTGAGGACGGACAAAGCTATACTGTTGCTAGAGGCGGAAAAGGCGGAAAAGGCAATAAATTCTATGCTACAGCTACAAATCAGGCGCCGGACTATGCACAGCATGGTTTGGAAGGCGAGAAATTAAATATAAGACTTGAAGTTAAACTTATAGCAGATATTGGGCTTGTAGGTATGCCTAATGCTGGTAAATCAAGTTTGCTTGCAAGACTTACAAGAGCTAATCCGAAAATTGCATCATATCCATTTACTACGCTTACTCCTAATTTAGGTGTTTGTTATTTAGATTATGAAAGAAGTTTTGTTATTGCAGATATTCCTGGTATTATAGAAGGAGCAAGCGAAGGTGCCGGACTTGGACTTACTTTTTTAAGGCATATTGAGAGAACTGGTGCTTTATGTTTTGTTATAGATTTAACTGATGAAGATGTGGCTGATACTTATAAAAAACTTAGAAATGAATTGAAACAATATAGTAAAGAATTAATAAAGAAAAAGTCTATTATAGTACTAAATAAAACTGATATGCTTGAAGAAGATGAGATAAAAGAAAAAGTAAAGGCAGTAGAAAAAGCAGTAAAAAAAGAATACAAAAATAATAAAGAAACTCATTATGAAGAACCTGAAATATTTGCTTTATCAGTATTTAGTTTGGATGGTGAATTGCTTGAAGATGTAATAAGCTCATTTTATAAAGCAAATGAATCAAGGTATGATAACACAGTAAAGGAGACAAGAGAACCTCTTTTACTTAATCAAAATAAAAGTAAATCCAAATTAAAAACTAAAAGAGTATTCGGACCAGTGGTGTCGAAGAGACTTGGCAATTCTTTGGGTATAGATGTTATACCTCATAAAACTTGCAGTTATAATTGTATATATTGTCAATTAGGTTCTGAAGAAAATACTAAAACTAATCTTGCTAATTATTATTCTGTTGATGAGATAATATATGAATTAAAAGAGGCTTTGCTCAATAATAAAAATATTGATTATATAACTTTTGCTGGTTCAGGAGAGCCTACATTATATAAAGATTTGAAAAAACTTATTTATGAAATAAAACAGATAACGGATATTCCTGTATGTATAATTACAAATGGTTCTTTGCTTTATAAACAGGAAATGCGTTCGGATTTGCTTATGGCTGATTTGGTTATACCTTCTCTTGATGCTGGTAATATTGATACATTTAAGATTATAGATCAGCCTAATAAAGAAATTGATTTTGATAAAATGGTTAATGGTCTTATAGAGTTTAGAAGAGTTTTCAAAGGAGAATATTGGCTTGAGGTATTCTTACTCAAAGGTATTAATGATAGTGAAGAAGAACTTGATGATATAATAAAAATAGCTAAACAGATAAAACCGGATAGGGTGCAGCTTGTTACAGCTACAAGAAGAACTCCTAATGATAAGGCTAAAGCTTTAAGCAATGAAGAAATGGAAAAAGTTAAAAAATATTTTGAATCAAAATGTGATTTAGAAATAGATGTTCCAAGCGTATCTGATAATGCTAAAGGAAATACTAAAAAAATAACAGAAGAAGATATAATAAATTTTTTAATAAGACAGCCTGATACAGTTCATATGATAGCAATTAGTTTTAATGAAGATGAAAGCAGGGTAAGTGAATTATTAAAAAAATTAGTTGAAAGCGGAAAGGTTAGAGAAGAAATCGTTAATGGCGTATTATCTTATGCTGTTAATATTTGATTTGTTAAAAATAGTTTTTTGACAAAATCTTTTATTTTTACTATAATGTTATATTATATAATTAATTTTTTATAGGATTAGTATTATGTCAAATAATGTTGCTGTACTTTATAAAAGTAAATATGGTACTACAAGAACTTATGCTAAATGGATAGCTGATAAAGTTCATGGCGATTTATATGGTATTGATAATATATCATTTGAAAATTTGAATAATTATGATTTTATTGTTTTTGCTGGAGCTTTATATGCAGGTAAACTTTCATCTGTTAAAGGAATAAAAAGATTCTATAAAAAATTAAAGGGTAAGAAAAATTTATATTGTGTTATTGTTGGACTTACTAATCCTGAAGATAAAGAATTTTACAACAATGCTGTAAATCAAAATTTTAAATCTGATGAAAAAGATAATATGAAATTTTATTTTTTACGCGGAAGCATAGATTTTGATAAATTAAAACTTCATCATGTATTAATGATGCATATGCTTAGAAGAATAGTAGCAACTAAAACAGTAAAAACTGAAGATGAAAAAGCTTTATTAGATAATTATGGTAAAAAAATAGATTTCTTAAATAAAAATTCCATAGAAGAAATAGTATTAGATATAAAAAATAAAAATAAAGAATTAAAAATCAATTCATAATTTCTTAATTTAATTGTATAAATATCTTAATCTTATGTAAGATTTATATATAAAACTCATTATTTTATTTTACATTTCATACAAATTTTTAAAAAAATTGTAAATTTCTAAAAAAAAATGAACTATATATACGTATTTTTTATAAAAAACGCTTGTATTTATCATAGTATTTGTTATATTATAGTTGTAAGCAAAAATAAATAAAAATGCTTATAACTAAAAACGATATAATTAAAGGAGATTATAGATATGACTAATAATAAATATGACATAGTAATAATAGGTTCTGGTTTAGGAGGATTAACTTCAGGAGCTTATTTAGCAAAAAAAGGAAAAAAAGTATTGGTTTTAGAAAGCCATAATATAGTAGGCGGATGTGCTACAGTATACAAAAGAAAAAATGTTAAATTTGAAGTTGGATTACATGAGATGGATATGGCTAAAAAAAGCAGAGATGGAAAGTATCCTATATTAAAACAATTAGGTATTTATGACAGAGTTGATTTTGTTAAATTGCCTCAAACTTGGAGAATAAAAACAGAAGCTACAGATTTAGTTATACCTGAAGGTTATGAGAATATTATGAATACGTTAGAAAAAGAATTCCCAGAAGAGAAGGGCGGTATAAAAAAATATTTCGGCGGACTTTCAAGAATAATGTATATGATAAGAAGACTTCCTTATGACTTAAAGTTTTTTGATTTCTTTTTCTATCCTATAACAACATTCCCAATGAATTTATATCATTTATTTACACAAAAGAAACTTGGAAATGTTTTGGATTCAATAATAAAAAGTGATAAGTTAAAAAGAATATTAAATATCAATATAACTTACTATCATGATAATCCTTATGAATTTACTTGGTATTACCATGCTTGTGCTCAAGGCGGATACTATAACCAAGCTTGTTTTATCAAAGGAGGAAGCCAAAAATTATCCGATGCTTTAGCTGATATAATAAGAGAAAACGGAGGAGAGGTTAGAGTTTCTTCAGAAGTTAAAAAAATAAATGTAAAAGGAAATATTGCTGAAGGCGTAACTTATTTTGATAAAAAGACAAAACAAGAAGTTACAGTAAATGCTGATTATGTAATAGCTAATGCTGCACCTAAGGTTGTTTATGATGAACTTCTTCCAAAAGGATATGAAGATAAGAGAATAAATAAACTTAAAAACTCAGTTTCTTTATATACAGTTTATATAATATTTAAGAAGAAATTTAAAGAACTTTATCCTAACAATGCATACTCTACTTTTATAAGTACAGAAAAAATGTTGAACACTCCATTTAAAGAAGATGCTAAGGGACAAAGAAGAATACCAGTAGAAGATAGAAACTTTGTATTTGTTGATTATTCTACAATAGACAGCGGACTTGTAGAAGAAGGTGATGAACGTTCATTTGCTGTATTGACAGGTCCTTCATATTTAGATGAGTGGAAAGATTTAAGCGATGAAGAATATAAAGCTAAAAAGAAAGAGTTAGCAGAGAAATTGATAGACAGAGCAGAACAGCATTATCCAGGATTCAGAGACAATATTGAATATTATGAAGTTGCTACACCAAAAACAATAAAGAGATATATTAAAACTCCTGAAGGTACAGCTTACGGATTTGTTCAAGATGCTTATTTGAAGAAGAGCCGTTCTGTAAGAGTATCTCCTACAGTTAAGAATCTTCATTTTGCTAGTGCTTGGGGATTCCCTGGCGGAGGATTTACAGGAGCTATAATGAGCGGATATTTGGCAGCAAGAAATATATTATTCCCTATAAAGCCTTATATAGCATTGAGAATACTGCTTTGTGCTGCTTTTGGAACTGCTGTAGGTACTGCTCATCATTGGATTCCTGCTTTGATGAACTTGTTTAAGTAATAAATAATGCTTCACAGTCTTATTTAATATAAGACTGTGAATTTTGAAAACATATTATAAAAAATAAAAACATAAAAATATAAAGGAGAAATAAAAATGAAAAATAAAATTATAACAATATTAGTTCTTACAATGATATCAAGTATAATGGCCTTTGGACAAAATGCTGATGATATAGTTGGATTATGGTACAGTCAGGCAGATTCTAAAAATAGAGTTTCTGTGGTTCAGATTTATAAAGAGAATAATAAATACTATGCTTATTCATTTGCTTATAGAAATTCAACTGATACCGTAAATGATGTTAATAATCCAAAAGCAGAATTAAGAAACTTGCCTTTAAAAGGTCTTGTATATTTGTATGACTTACAGTTTTCTAATGGAGAATGGAAAGGCGGAAAAATATATAATCCTGAGCAGGGAAAAACATATAATGCCAAAGCTAGTCTTTCAGATAATAAGCAGGAGTTAAAAATAAAAGCTACTATAGACGGAGCAGGACTTTTTGGTAAAACTCTTACTTGGAAAAAAGTTCCTAGTAATGAAGTTTCTAAATATACGCCATTAAATAAAAGTGAATTGAGAAAATTAAATTAAAAATAGAATATAGTCGGTGTATAGTAATCAATATACACCGGCAAAATAAATAATAAAATTTTAGTAATTATACTGGAGAAAAATTATGAAAAAGATATTAGCAATTATACTCATTACGTTTATAAGTATACCGTTATTAGCACAAGACGATGTGAAGCCTCAAAGAGATTTCACTGATAAATCCGATGAAGGATGGTATTTTTCAAACCACTTTTTAGGAAGATGGAATCATTTTGGGGCTTTATATCAAGGACAATTATTTTATAAAAAGGCTTTATTTAGAGAGATGAATAATTTTTTCTTTGCTGATTCTTATGTACTTGCAGGAATTGAACAGGAATTCAGCAGCTTTTCAAGAACTTCTGCTTATGTGGAATTTCAGCCTTTAATAGCATTAAAAATGTTGTTTAAGTTTACTTATGAAGCAGGACTTGCTCAATCCGGAAGACCTGCTTTAGTAGATTCTGATACAAAAGAATTTAATCATGCTTTGCCTCCTTTTACAGGACTTAATCCTATGACTAGAAAACCTCAGTATGTAGGCGGAAACACTATATATGTTCAGATGGCTCCTACTCTTACTATTGGCGGACCTGCCGGACCTGGATTAATAGCTTTGATATATACTCCGTACATTACTTATATAAGAGCTTTTGGTGTTGATAAAAATAGCTATGTATATTTACCTAGAGATGCCATAGTTGTTAAAGCAGAAGACTTTTATTTTAATCATGATATAAAATTAGGTTACAGCATGAAAGAATGGGGTATGGCTTTTGCTATTAATACAACTATAGAACACATGCTTTCATCAAGTAAAGATCTTTATAGAGTTGGATTGTTTGCTGCTTATTCTTATAAAAAGGCTTTAAATGCTGTGCCTAGTCTTTCACCATTTGCTAATGTAAAAGTTGGTACTTGGCTTGTTGAAAAACATATACAATATCATTTTGCCATACAGCTTGATGTTGGTATAGAGTGGAAATTCCATTAATATATATATGTTCTTTAATAACTAGATATTAGAACTTGCAAATAAATCTAACTATTTGCAAGTTTTATATAATAAATATTTTACAAAAGTCTATCATGTATGTTTTTTATACTAAACATATTTTGATTAATTAGGGGAAATTATGAAGAAAAAAATTTTATGGACATTATCGCTTTTAATATTTTCAAGCGTATTATTTGCCCAAACTCCAAAAGCCAATGATATAGTTGGACTTTGGTATTCTGAAAAAGATGCTGACGGCTTAATACCTGTAGTAGAAATATTTGAAGAAAATGGTAAATATTACGGCTACTTTTTCGATTATAAAGGCGGATATAATGGTCCTGATAAAAAAGATGTAAAAAATCCAAATAAAGAATTGAGAGATTTGCCTGTAAAAGGATTAGTTTATTTAATGGGTTTATCTTTTGATCAGAATGAATGGAAAGGCGGAAAGATATATAATCCTTATGATGGAAAAACTTATAATGGAAAGTTATCTTTAGAAAAAAATGGTCAGGAGCTTTTAGTAAGAGGTTCTTTGGATAAAGCAGGAATACTTGGAAAAACTATGAGATGGACTAGAGTGCCTGATTCTGAAAAATCAAAATATACCCCTTTAAAAAGATCTCAATTAAGAAGACTTAATTAATTGACGGTATGGGATGGGAGGCTTTAATTAAGTTTCCCATTTTTTTTTAACTTTATTTTATCTCCTATAGAACTATATATAATACCAATAAGTATTAAAATCCCTCCTATAACTTGAGATATCAATAATGTTTCTCCCAGCAATATAACAGCCTCTAAAGAAGAGAAAAAAGGTATTGAATCATATATAATTCCTGCTTTGATTGCTCCTATTTTTGCAATAGCCATATTCCATAATATAAATCCCAAAGCTGATGGGAAAATACCAACATATACAAGTATTAAAGCAGATTTTATATCCAAAGGAGTTGCTGTTTTATTCATATAAGATAAAAGCATTGCAATAAATAATGGTATTATGCCAATTACTACCATAAGATAAAAGAATGTAGATTGAGATATTTCTTTAGGTCTTACTCTTAATGTTAATGTATAAACTGCAAATAATATTACAGCAAGGAGCATATATAAATCGCCTATTGAAAATTTTAATTTTGTTAGAATTTCTATGCTTCCTTTTGTTATTAATATAACTACACCTATTATAACTATTAATAATCCTAATTTTTGATTTATAGTTAATTTTGTTTTCCATATTATTCTGCTTATTATTGCCATTATAATTGGAGATAAAGTTGCAAGTAATGACATATTAGTTGCATTGCTTGTATGTGCTGCTAAATATACAAATGTATTGAATATTGTTATTCCTAATATTGACATTATTATTATTTGTATCCATCGGCCTTTTGCATACTTTATATTTTTTATTAATTTTTTTAAGCAGAATGGAGTTAACACTATAAATGTTACAAACCATCTGTAAAAAGAAATTTCTATAGGACTGAAATTAACAAGGAATCTAGCTGCTACAAAGTTTCCGCTCCATATAATAACAGCTAATATTGCAAGTATGTATCCGTAATTTTTATCTGATGACATAGTATTTCCATTTTTATTATTAATAGCATACAATATTATTACAAAATTATTTTTTTTCAATTACTTTTTATTATTTTATTGATTTTATTCTGTAATATGCAGCTGAAATAATTGCTGATAAAATTGCAATTGATGCTAATACTATGTAAGCAGTATTTATTGAATATACATCTATTAATTTTCCTGTTATTATTGGGAATATAAATATACCAAAAGAATATGTTGATTGAAAAAATCCCATAGCTGATGATTTTTTTTCTACTTCTATTTCTTTTACGGATTCACTAGTAAGCAAAGATGATAATATACCTGATGAAAACCCGCCTAAAATTTGCGATAGTGTTATTATAAGTATATTATTGGTTGATATTACTATTATGCAATATACAGCCATCATTATAAATGATATAGAAACGTATACTTTGATATTTTTCTCATTTTTTATTTTGCTTGGAAGAAATGCTCCAATTATAGCAAAAAACATACTTGTTATTGAAGCTAGGCCTACATTTTGAGAAGTTCCTCCAAGTTCTTTTATTCTGTTTAAAGTGAATGAGATAATTGCTGATATTTGTACTCCCTGCATTACTATTGCAAGCAAAGAAAATACTATTAATCTTTTATTCTTTATAACAGAAAATAGTCCTTTTACAGACATTCTTTTATTAATTTTATTATCCTTTAAGAATAATCCTAAAAATGCAACTAAAGCTCCTGATACTGCACTTACAATAAGAAGAAATTTCATTCCAAGCTTATCATAAGAAAATGCTGCTGTTAAGAAAGCTATAAACATACCAAGTACATTTGAAACTAATGCTTTGCTTGTTGCTTTATATTCTTCATTTTTGTTAAAATATGATACATATAAAATTATAAATACAGTCCAAATTGATGCTGATATTCCGCATAATAAATTTCCTATAAAAAAACCATAAGCATTTGTATTTATCAATCTTATTATAGCACCAATGGAAGTTAGAACTCCCGCCAGCATTATAAAAAATTTTGATTTGCCTATATAATCATTAAGTAATCCGAATGGAAATTTCAAAAACATCTGTGCAGTGCCGTAAACACCTATTATAATACCTATCATAGAAGAAGTTATATTAATAGATGATAAATAAGTAACTTGATAGGGTATATAAACATATAATGAAAGCCATAAAAAAGTCATTATGATAAATAATAAACGAGACATATATAATTCCTAATTAATAAAAAATAAAGCTGCTTAAAAAAATTAAACAGCTTTTATATTATACATTTAAATCATTTGTTTGTACATCATAATTCATCAACATTTATTTCAGCAACAGAATTAAGTACATAATTAGGTCTGTAAGGAAACTCTTTTATCATTTCTTTTGTAGTAACACCTGAAAGTACAAGACAAGTTTTCATACCTGCACCAAGTCCTCCTAATATATCAGTATCCATTCTGTCCCCAACCATTAATGTATTTTCACTATGGGCATTAATTTGATTTTTTGCTATAGACATCATAATAGGGTTAGGCTTTCCAACTATATAAGGTTTTTTACCTGTAGCTGTTTCTATAGCGGCAAGTATAGGTCCTACAGCAGGAACCAATTCTCCATTTGGAGCAGGGTCTACTATATCCGGATTGCATCCTATAAATCTAGCACCTTTATTAATTAAATGTACTGCCTTTTGAAGCATATCAAAATTAAATGCATTAGTTTTTCCAACTACAACATAGTCAGGATTAACATCATTTATACTGTATCCTACATTATAAAGTTCGCTTACAAGTCCTCCGGTACCTATTACATAAGCAGTTCCGTTTTCAAGCTGTCTTTGAAGGAATATTGCTGTTGCCTGTGCTGCTGTAAAGAAATGTTTTTCTTCTAAACCATTTACGCCTAATGATTCTAATTTTCTTTTTAAATCTCTCGGAGTTTGTTCTGCATTATTTGTTAAAAATAGAAATGGAATATTTTTATGAAGCAGCATGCTTATAAAATCTTTAGCACCGTCTATTAAATTATTGCCTCTGTATATAACTCCGTCCATATCTGATATTATACTAATCATTGATTTTTCCTCTATTTATTTTTTATTATTTTCCTTATTAATTAGATTATTATTTAAATATTTTTTAAATTGTATAAATATAAAATAAAAAGTCAATTATAATTTTTTTAATAAAATCTAATATAAAACAATTCTAAATATATTTTGTAAATTTTATTTTTTGAACTATATTTTTATTCTTATAAAAGAATATTAATTAAATTTAGTTTCAGACTCAAAGCTACATTATTACCATAAGGTTTTTATTTGCGGTGTTTTTTGTTCAAATATCATACAGATTTTATAGGATTTTGTTTCTGATTATTAGTGGATATGTATCCATATATTTAAAAAAAGAAGAGAGTTAAAAAATAATTAACTCTCCTCTTATTTAGTAACTTTTTAATTTACTATTATAGTATTATCTTTTTAATTTTCTGCCTTCTTTATCAGTGAATTTGTCTAGTATTATCATTACGATATCTATAACATACCATATACCAAGACCGCCGGCAGTAAGCCAATATAATATACCTGTACCTATTTTTCCTACATAGAACCTATGAACTGGTAGGAATATTGCTAAAATTAATGTAACAACCCAGCTTTTATCTGAAGTTTCTATATAACTCTCCTTAAAGTTTATTTACTATACCAGTGTATACTATATTTAAAAAATGCAATATATAATTAAAATAAAAGGCCGACATATAAAAAATGCCAGCCTTAAACATTCAAAAAGAATTAAATCAATTTAATGCTTTTAATTCTTCTACCTCTTTAGCAAATAATTTCAAAGCACTTTCCACAACAGCAGGTTTAGTCATATCAACACCAGCAACTTTTAAATTCTCTATAGGTGTTCTGCTTCCTCCACTCTTTAAGAATTTTAAATAATTATCTCTGTTTGTGTAGTCATTTTTAGCATTGCCCTCAAGCACTCCGTTAGATAAAGCAACAGCAGCTGACATACCTGTAGCATATTTATAAACATAGAATGAACGGTAGAAATGAGGTATTCTCAAAGCCTCTAAATCGCTTACCTCTTCAAGTACAGCTTTTTCTCCAAAATATTTTTTTAATAAATCTTTATAAACTGTTCTTATAAGCTCTAATGTTGTAGGATTGCCTTCTTCTGCTTCTTTATGAATTATATGCTCAAACTCTGCAAACATAGTCTGTCTGAATACTGTAGCAACAAATCCGTTTATATCTTTATTAAGTAAAAATGCTTTAACTTCTTTCTTACTTTCATTTTGCATTAAATAATTAAATAGAAGTTTTTCATTGAAAGTAGATGCAACTTCTGCTTCAAATATGCTATAATCATGATGTTGGAAAGGATTATTTTTTCTGCTGTAATAGCTATGCATACTATGTCCTGCCTCATGTGCTAATGTGAATACCGATTCAATGCTTTCATCTCTGAAGTTCATTAATATATAAGGTTCTGATACATAGCATCCGGAAGAGAATGCTCCGCTGCTTTTTCCTTTATTTTCATATCTGTCAACCCATCTTGAATTAAGTCCGTTCGTTAAAGTTGATACATATTCTTCACCTAAAGGAGATAATGCTTTATTTAAAACTTCTATTGCCTCAGTAAATGTATGTTTTATAACTACATCATTAACAACAGGAGCATATTTATCGTATTGTCTGAAATCGCTTATTCCTAATTTTTTAGCACAGTATTCATAATAGCTATGAACTGAAGGCAAGGCATTATGCACACTCTCAATTAAGCTGTCGTAAACGCTAACCGGTATATCATCACCGAATAATTCCATTTCACGTACGCTGTTATAATTTCTTATTCTAGCATCGAATATATCCTGTTTTATTTGGCTTGCATAAAGTTCTGCTAATGTGTTTTTGTGTTTATCATATTCTTTATAAAATTGATTATAGCTGTTTTTTCTTATTTCTCTGTCATGGCTCTCTTGAAAACTTGAGAATGTTGCATGAGTTAATGGAGTTTTCTCTCCGTTATGTTCTAATACTCCGAAATCTAAATCTGCATCATTTAAAGTATCGAATACATTTGAAACTGTTGATGATAATTCGCTTTGAAGTGCGAGTATTCTCTCTTCTTTCTCTGATAATGTATGAGGCTTGTATTTAAGTATATTGTTTAAATAAATTAAATAATCTTTTAAAATATCATCTTTTAAAAAACTATTAATTTTATCATCGTCTATGCTCATAAGTTCCGGTTCAAAATAGCTTAAATTAGCAGAAAATTCTGAAGAAAGTTTAGTAAATCTAGCTACTTTAACATTAGAGTCATTATTAGTTAAATCTTCTGTTTGTTTTAAGAATGCATAAGTTCCTAATTTATCTAAAATAATTGACGTTTTCATTATAGAATCTAGTATATTTTTTAATTCATTTGCTGATTTTGATAAATTTCCTTTGAATTTTATTACCTCTTTTGAGAACTCTTCCATAGATTTAAAATCTTTCTCAAACTCTTCATCATTTTTATATAATAAACTTAAATCCCAAGTATCTTCTATTTTTACATCTTTTCTTTCAATTAACGTATTTGTCATATATGTTCACTCCTTTCTTTTTTATTAATAAATAATAACATTTTGTATAAATATTTGTAAATTATATCATAATATAATATTTTACAAAATGATAAATAATTATATAATATAGCAATATAAAATATTTATTGCTGGAATATTATTTTGAAACGGTATATTCTTTTTAATGAACAAACAATTGAAAAGCAAATTTCTAAATTAAATGAAATTATAGAAAATAATAATTTATATAAATTAAGTTATGAATTAGAACAAATATTGTATTGTGAGTTAAAAGCTGGAAATATAATAAGGGAAATTTCAGTTGGAGGATTTGCAAATGAAAATCATTTATTTATTTTTTTAAATGATTCTTTTATTTCAAAAGCTATAAAAAACAGTGAAAATATAGAATACATAGAGGTTAATGATCCACATTATTGGAAAGCAGAATACACAGATTTAAAAAATAATCAAACTATAGCTTGTCCTTTTTAAATATTATAATTAAAAGTAAGGAGGTAAATATTTATGGAAAGTTTTAATTTAAATGATATTGAACAAATAATGACTTTTTATTTAATATTTAATTTTGTAATATTAGCATGTTTAATATATATTGTAATATCTTTAATTTTTAGATTGATTCCTAAAAAACAAGAAGAAAATACTAAAGATAATAAGAAAAATAAATCTTTGAATAAAAGAAAAAAGAAAGATATAATAGACTTATTTTGGACTGAGGATAAAGATAGTAAAGGCAGAACAATTTTTAGAAGAAGTTTTTTAATAGTTCTTATTGTATTTACATCTATTTATATATTTAATTCTTTTAATTTTATAATGTCTAATATTGATGTTGTTAAAAAAGTTTTAAAAATAGGATAGCTATTATATATTTTGTTTTTTATGTTATAATTTTTTAATATATAGAGGTTATTTATAGATGGATGATAAAGTTCGCATAGCAAATGAATCAAGATTTACCATAGTTCAAACAACAGATATTCATAGTATGATATTTCCTTATAATTTTATGAAAGACAAAGAAGAAAATACATCTATGGCACATGTTTATAGTTATGTAAAGAAACTTAGAGATGAAGGTAAAACGGTATTGTTATTGGATGACGGTGATTTTTTGCAGGGACAGCCTGCCGTTTATTATTATAATTTTGTAGCAACTAATGAAACTCATATATGGTCTGAGATTTTAAATTATATGGAATACGATGCTGTAGTTTTAGGAAATCATGATATAGAGGCTGGTCATGATGTATATGACAAAATAAATAAAGAGATAAAAGCTCCATTATTAGCAGCTAATTTAATTGATGAAAATACCAAAGAACCATATTTTAAACCTTATACTATAGTTGAAAAGAAAGGTGTAAAAATAGCTGTATTGGGACTTATAGAGCCGGCAATAGAAAGACAGCTTCCAAAAGTTTTGTATTATGGATTAGAAACTGAGGACATGGTTGAATCTGCTAGAAAATGGATTAAGGTTATAAAGGAGAAAGAAAAGCCTGATATGATAATAGGCTTATTCCATTCCGGAGCTAATCATACAGAAGATAAAGAAAAATATAAAAATGAAAATGCAAGTCAGTTAGTAGCTGAAGAAGTTGATGGATTTGATTTAATATTGGTAGGGCATGATCATCAAGGCTGGCTTGGACTTGGTTATGATGAAATCTCAAAAAAGAAAACTAAAGAAGTAAGAAATTCAAAGGGTAAGATTATACCTATATTCGGAGGAGTTAATTCTGCAAGATATATAGTTTCTATAGATGTATTTGTAAACTATAATGAAGAAAATAAGATTTGCGATATACAATTTGATGGAATTTTATTAGAGCCGTCTGAGTTTGAAGCTGACAGAGAATTTTTGAGTAAATTTAATGATTCTAAAGAAAAGATAAAAAAATGGGTTAGCAGGGATATAGGCAGACTTAGTACAAAATTAATGTCAGATGAGGCTTTATTCGGAGACAGTTATTTTTTAAGTTTTATACATAAGATGCAGTTTGAGATATCCAAAAAAGAGCTTGGAGAAGATATAGATATTTCTTTTGCTGCTCCTTTAAGTAAAGATGCTGTTTTGGATAATGGTGCTGTAAAATTAAAAGATATGTTCAGTCTATATCCATGTGAAAATTTTTTCTATATTATGAAGCTTACTGGAAAGCAAATAAAAGATTTTATGGAATATTCTTACGGCAGATGGTTTAATACTATGACCAATATTGATGATCATTTAATAGCTTTTAAAAAAGATAACAAGGGAAAATTAATATTTAATAAAAGATATAATTCTTATGATACTTTAACACCAATATACAATTATGAAAGCATTGCTGGATTAAACTATATTGTTGATGTTACAAAGCCTTATGGAAATAAAGTTCATATAGAAGGATTTACTGACGGAAGAAATTTTGAATTGGATAAAGAATATAAAGTTGGTATTAATTCCTATAGAGGAAGCGGCGGCGGATGTCATCTTATAAAAGGGGCAGGCATAGATTTGAAAACATTACAAAATATGAAGCTAGTATTAAAATCTACAGATAAAGATTTGAGATATTATATTATCAGGTGGTTTGAAGAACAAAATTCTGCTGTAACAGTTGAAAAACTTAATAATTGGAAAGTTGTTCCTGAAGATTATCTTCATGCCGGAATGAAGAAAGATTATCCTCTAATATATCCTGAAATATAATTTTATGCATTTGATTTTTTATGTATAAAATATACTATAAATGTAAAAGCTAAATATGCTGCGGAAGTTATAACAGCAGTTACTAAATTATCCCAAGTTGAACCTACTGCTAGAACAGTATTAAGTATTGGAACTATTAAAAGTCCTGTTACTGACATTAAAGAAAAACCTAAAGAGAATTCTGTTAATGCTGGGCTTTTATATTCAGGATCGCATATTTTAAGAAGAGTCATTCCAGTTATTAATACTCCAGTTAAAGTACCCCAAGAAATTATCGCTCTTTCAAAAGCATAGTCATTTTTAAATAGCATGTTGCTGAATGTAAATACTATAATGTAAGTTACTACAAAGCCAATTACGCACATAACTATTATAGGTGCTATATAATATATTATTGCTTTAATAGGAAGGCTTGTTATTGCTGATACTATAGCAAAGTCGCTTAATGTTCCTATTATTTTTGCTTTTACTTTTGCATCCACCATCCATGATAATTTTAGCTTTTTTATAATCATATTTAAAGCAAACATTATAATCATAGAATATGTCCATACTGGAAGAACATCCAAACCAGCTATTCCAACTTTTTTTATGAAGTTTAAAACTATATAAGCCAAACCGCATACAGCAAATATTACAGCCAAATGAAATGTTATAGTTTCTATAGAACTGCTTAAAAAAGTTTCTCTTCCTAAACTTGATTGCTTGCTTATATCATTATTGTAGCCAACTTCCATGTTTCTGTCTATTTTATTTATATTAGTATCATCGTCTTTAGCTATCTTTTTAATAACATTAGTCTTATTTGTTCTAACGGCTATATTTATAAATATAATACCGAATATCATGCCTCCAACAAGTCCTACAGTAGCAGTGGTTAAAGCAACGCCCTGTGCTATTTCCCATTGAGCTATTCCAAATCCTTCAAGTAATTTTCCAGTTGCCGCAGCCAATCCATGTCCTCCAGCAAAACCTGCTGAAAGTTCATAACCGAAAGTTCTGTATATATCCATTTCCGGACTAATTTTTGTAAATAATATATTAGTTGCATATCCTATAGCTGACTGCGCCATGCTTGCACATTGAAATATACCAAATGCAATTAATACTTTAGTTGGATATAAAGATTTAATAGTCTTAGTTTCATTTAAAAACATTCCCAAAGGAATAGCTGCAAATATTGGTATGGATAATACACCCGGTAAAAGCGAATATGTTTTTATCCATTCTGATGATATTGAAAAATTTGAAAATCTCCCTAAAATTTCAGGTGAAATTAAAAGTCCTACAAATCCTCCTATTACAGATGCTGGAAGATATAATGATTGGAATAATTTAACTTTAGCCCTTAAAAATACTCCTATTAAAAGTAAAACAGAAAGTAATGATAATGACTGAAGTAATTCAGTTAATAATTGCGATGTCATATTGTTTCCTTAAAATTAATTGTTTTTATTTTGTAAAGATGCTTTATCAATTTTATTGCTTTTATCTTTTATTATTTCTTCTCTTTCTTCTATTTTTATAGTATCTCCGTAAAATTTTGGCGGACGGTTTAATAATATATCAATAAACATTAATGCTCTTGCACCTAATTCTCTTGGGAACTGTCTTATTCTATATAGCTTTCTTACATTATGAGCATTATAAGCTATAGCATTTATTTTTTTCTGTCTTGCTATTAATATTGCTCTTTCATTATGAAAAGGCTGTGAAACTATAGTAAAATTACTAAGTTCAAATACTTTATTTGCTCTGATTATTGAGTCTCTGGTTCTAAATCCTGCAAAATCTAAAAATATATGTTTTTTATCTACTCCTAATCTTATTAAGTCTAAACGCATTTGTCTAGGTTCATTGTAAGATCTGTATCTGTTGTCACCGCTTACTAATATAAATTTAACCTTTCCGCTTTTGTAAAGCTCATAAGCAGCATCCATTCTAAATTTGAAATACATATTAATTTGTCCGTTATAAAGATACTTGCTTGTACCCAATACTAAAGCTACATCATTATATGGTATTTCTTCTAAAGACGAATATATATATTTTCTTGAGTATATAGAAACTGATAAATACGATACAATCATAAATATTGAAGATATTATAATAATTTCAGGCATTAATATAAATGCAGATATAAACAGAAATATTATATAATAAAATAATTTATATAGAATATTTTTATTGTGTATCTTTTTTTTTACTATTTTATAATTATCTTTTATTTTTAGTATTTTTTTATTGTATCTATTTTTTAATATATTCATAAATCCTACATTCGTATTGTAGCAATAGTATACTAAAATAATTTATATTGTCAATCTATTTTATTATCTAATTTTAATAGTATTGCTTTACTTTTTTATATATTAGTGTACAATAGTACCATGTTAAATAAATTTTATATAATCTTTGCTTTTTCTCAAGCAAGCAAGCAAGCAAGCAAGCAAGCAAGCAAGCAAGCAAGCAAGCATAATTCATTCTTTTTAATTAATAATTTATATTGTACTATATCTAGGAGTATTATATGTTTTTAGAAAATCCTGTAAATTATGAGGATAATATTTTAAATAGAATAAAAATTTATGAAGAATATTCATTAATGAGTGATGTAGATAGAAAATTTTTAAATGGAGTTATAAGAGAAGCTAAACCAAAAAAAGTTTTGGAAATAGGTGTTTTTGCTGGTATGAGTTCAGCAATAATATTAAATGCTATTAAAGATTTTAAAGATTCTTTTCTATATTCTGTTGATTATAATACTTTATTATTTAATGATAAAACTAAGAAGTCTGGTTTTATATTGGAAAAAAAAGAATATAGTAATTTATTAGATAGACATAAATTATATACAGGCGGAGTTACAGCTAAATTTATTGAGGAAATAGGAGGAGATATAGATTTATGCTTTATTGATACAGCACATATTAATCCTGGCGAATTTATGGATATTTTAATGGTTCTGCCTTATTTGAAAAAGAATGCTGTAGTAATAATTCATGATGTATCATCTCATACATTTTCATATCAAAATAATAAATTAATATGTACATGCGGTGTATTATTTAGTGCTCTTAAAGGAAGAAAAATAATACCAAATGACGGTATATTTAATACTATTGGTAATATAGGTGCTGTAATATTAGATGATGATATATTGGATAGAGTTTATGATTACTTCCATTTATTAACTTTGCCATGGGAATATTTACCGACAGATGAAGATATAGATATAACAAAAAATATATTTCTTAAATACTATGATAAAAAATATGTTGATATGTTTGTTAATATATATTCTTACCATAAAAAAGAAATTACAGCTATGAATGATAATATAAAAAATGAAACTGTTATTAAAGATAAGAGTGATTTAGAGGAGAGAGTAAATACTTTAGAATCCAGATTATTAATTATGGAAAAATATGTAAATAGAAGATTTGATAAAATCATTAATAAAGTAGCATGGTTTATACCTTTTAGGGGAATGCGTGATAATTTCAGAAATGATTTAATAGAATAATTTATAATAAATTACATTGCAATATATTATTGTATTTTTAATAATATAAGCTTAGTCATTATAATTTTATTTTTTGTATAGTAAATCAAATATTATATTTTGTAATTCTTATAAAAGATAGTTATTTATGAACTAAATAAAAGTTAAGTATTTTTATTTATAGTATAACTAATTTAAAATTATTACTGTTAAAAGTTAAGAAAAAATTTACTTTAAGTATTGCAATATTATGTAAAAATATTATAATATTAGCAAATAAAAAAGGAGAATGATTATGTCCTACGTTGCAAAAACAGGCATGTATTCAGTATTTGATAATTCAAATACTTTCTGTGTAAATAATAATTCTAAAAAATCTAATTTTTCTGCAATCAATAATATTAATATTCTCATCCTCCTATCTATTATTCTCAATATTCTGTTATAATTTAATCTAATATATCAATAATTATACATTTATAACTACAATAGAAATTTTAATTATAAGTTTCTATAAGTAGAAATATTAAAAAATAAATTTAAGAAGGTTATAAAATTAATTTTAAAGGAGTTTGTAATGAAGTTGAATGGTTCTGAAATAATAATGGAAGTTTTAATAGAACAGAACATAGATACTGTATTTGGTTATCCGGGCGGGGCTGCTTTATTTATATATGATGCTATTTATAAATATAGAGATAAAATAAAACATATAATGCCTGTTGATGAAGTAGGTGCTTGTCATGCCGCTGACGGGTATGCAAGAGCAAGCGGTAAAACAGGAGTTGTAATAGCTACAAGCGGACCAGGTGCTACTAATTTAGTAACACCTTTAGCAACAGCATATATGGACAGTGTTCCTTTAATTGCAATAACTGCTAATGTTCCTGAAAGTTTAATAGGTAAAGATTCATTCCAAGAAGTTTATATTGCTGGAATTACAATGCCTATAACTAAACATAATTTTGTAGTTAGAAAAATGGAAGATTTGGCTGATACATTAAGAAAAGCTTTTATGATAGCTAATACTGGAAGAAAAGGACCTGTTTTAATAGATATACCTAAGAATTTCACTTTTGCAGAAACAGAATTTGTATCAAGAGAAAAATTTGAACCTAAAAAAATTGAAATAACATCAGAAGATGAAAAAACAATAGAAGAAGTAGCAAAATTAATAAATGAATCTAAAAAACCTATAATATATTTCGGCGGAGGAGCAAAAGATTCAAGCGATAAATTAAGAGAGTTTATGATTAATTCTAATATACCTTCTGTTCATACTTTAATGGGGGCAGGTGTATTGGGATATAAAGAAAAATTAAATATAGGACTTTTGGGAATGCATGGTTCTGTTACTGCTAATAAGGTAATGAATGAAGCAGATTTAATATTGGCTGTTGGAACTAGATTCAGCGATAGAGTAGCTTTGAACACTTCAAAATTCGGAGGCACTGCTAAAAAGGTTCATATAGATATTGACAGGAGTGAAATAAATAAAAATGTCCATGTTGATTACAGTATAATAGGCGATTTAAATTATGTTTTAGATAAATTTAAAAAATTGGTAAAAAGAGTAAAAGATGATGAATGGGTAGAATATTTATCAGAATTAAGAACTAAAGAAATGAAAGAAGATTCTGACAGAAATACAAAAAAAGATGCTATTTATCCAAGCAAGGTTATGAATGTAATAGGAGAAAAAACCAAGGATGAAGCTATATATGTTACAGATGTAGGGCAGCATCAAATGTGGGCAGTTCAGTATATAAGACATATTAAGCCTAGAAGTTTTATAACAAGCGGAGGTTTAGGTACTATGGGATTCGGATATGCTGCTGCTTTAGGTTCTCAGGTTGCAAATCCAGATAGAAGGGTAATACATATAACAGGAGACGGATCTTTCTATATGAATTTAAATGAAGTAGCTACTGCTGTTGAATATGATTTGCCTGTCATAACAATTATACTTAATAACAGTACATTAGGTATGGTTAGACAATGGCAGACTATATTCTATGATAAAAGATATTCAAGTACAGATATAAATAAGAAAATGGATTATGTTAAAGTTGCTGAGGGTTTTGGAGCAAAAGGCTTCAGATGTGAAACTATAAAAGAATTTGAAAATGCGTTTGAAGAGGCTTTGAAATGCAAATGCCCTGTATGGATAGAATGTGTTATAGATAAAGATTTGAAAGTTTTACCTATGATTCCAGCCGGCGGTACTATAGATGATATAATAGTAGATTAATAATTATAGGAGTAAAAAATGAACAGCAAACAAAGAAGAGTTTTAGTTTTATTTGTAGATAATAGTTCAGGTGTATTAAATAGAATAACTTTATTGTTCAGTCAAAAAGGGTTTAATATAGAAACAATAACTTGTTCTGTAACATGTGTGCCAAGCATATCAAGAATGACTATAGTAACAGAAGGCGATGATTCTCATATAACACATATTATGAAACAAGCTTCAAAACTGATAGAGGTTCATTCTGTACATTTGATAGATCATTTAAATAGCATAATAAGAGATTTATTATTAGTAAAGATAGAAATTAATGATGCTAATAAACGTAAAGCATGCGATATAACTAATGCCCATAACGGGCTTATACTTGATATAGGAAATAAAAGCATGATAGTTGAAATTACGGCTTCTGCATCTGTAATAGACGGATATTTAGAATCATTAAAGGATTTTAATATTTTAGAACTTTCAAGAACAGGCGTAACATCTATACAGCTTGGAGATGCAGTTCCAGATATGAATATAATAAATAATTTTGAATTTTAAATATATTAAAAAATAAAAAGGAGAGATAAAAATGATAAAAAAATATTATGATGCTGATTGTAATCTAGGAGTACTAGACGGTAAAACTATAGCTATAATGGGATACGGCAGTCAAGGACATGCTCATGCTCAGAATTTAAAAGACAGCGGAATGAATGTTGTAGTTGGTTTAAGAAAAGACAGTGCTAATTTTAAAAAGGCTCAGGAAGCTGGATTAAAAGTAATGGAAGTTGAAGAAGCTGCTAAAGCTGCTGATGTAGTAATGATGCTTGTTCCGGATGAGGTTTCAGCTGATATATACAATACTCAAGTTGCACCTTATATGAAAGAAGGAAATGTATTAATGTATGCACATGGATTTAATATTCATTTCCAATTTGTAGTTCCTGCTAAAAATATAGACGTTATAATGGTAGCTCCAAAAGGACCTGGACATACTGTAAGAAGTCAGTATTTAGAGGGAAGAGGAGTACCTAGCTTAATAGCAGTTTATCAGGACTTCAGCGGAAGAGCAAAAGATTATGCTTTAGCTTATGCTTCCGGTATAGGTGCAGGACGTGCCGGTATATTAGAAACTACTTTCAGAGAAGAAACAGAAACTGATTTATTCGGTGAGCAGGCTGTATTATGCGGCGGTGTTACAGAATTGATGAAAGCAGGATTCGATACTTTAGTTGAAGCAGGTTATGAACCGGAAATGGCTTATTTTGAATGTATACATGAAATGAAGTTGATTGTTGATTTAATATATTCAGGCGGATTTGCTATGATGAGATACTCTATATCAAATACTGCTGAATACGGCGATTACAGAACTGGAAGAAGAATGATCACTGAAGAAACTAGAAAAGAAATGAAAAAAGTATTAAGAGAGATACAAGACGGTACTTTTGCTAGTGAGTTTATTCAAGAGTTTAGTGCAGGC
>NZ_CALXRN010000126.1 GCF_944390595.1 uncultured Brachyspira sp.
ACTACAAGTATTATAATAGTTTTCTTTACGGATGAAGTCATATTTGAATTTGATTTCAAATAATGAAGCTGAAAATCTATAAAATCATCTTCTGTTAATCTGTATTTATATTCTTTTTTCATTATGCAGTTTTAATACCTTTTATTATTTTTAATTTTATTAGTATAGTATAATTGAATGTTTTTTCAAGTATTTGATATTTTTCTATTTCCAATTTTTATTTGCAAGCTTATCGAGATTTATTTTTTTATATTTTTCTCTTAATGTAATTGAAGGTATCCACCAAGCTGCATCAAAAACTTTTTTCTTGATTGCTTCGATCTTTTCCAAATAAACATTATAATCATCATAAGTTTTCATTATATATACACTATAAGCATAAAATGCATGTTTATCTCTGTCTATTTCTACATCTAATTTTTTCATTAGCTCATGGCATTTTTTATAGAACTCATTTTTATTATCAGCTTTATAATTATTAAATACAAATAAAAATGAATAGAAATTATAAAAATTGGATTCTTTCAATAGATTAACTTTTTTTTCTTTATAAAAGTTAAATATATTGCTGAATACAGATAATGCATCCGATACAGTTATCTCATCTTTTTCTATAGAATGTACTGCTGATGACTTTCTTTGAACATAATAATATTTAGCATTATTATTGTAATACATTTTTGGATTATAAACTAAATATTTATAAAAGAATTCGCTGTCTTCGGCTACTATATAATTTTGAAATTTCAAATTATTATTTATAATAAAATCTTTTTTAAATATTTTATTTACACTTGAAACTAATGGATATTCAGGAGTATTTTCTTTTTCATTTGTGCTTACATTAAAATTGCTTATTCCTTCAAAACATTTATCTTTAAAATCTTTTTTCCATTTTTCTAATCTATTATGATAGTAAGGTTTTATATATCCTTTACTTTCATTAACAGTATATATATTGTTTGTAAAAACTATATCTGCATCATATTTTTTTGCTGTACTATATAAACTCTCTAAATAATTACTTTCTATAAAATCATCAGAATCTATAAAAGAAATATATTCGCCATTACTTGAATCAACACCTATATTTCTTGAAAGTCCTACACCAATATTCTTTTCATTATTTATAAGTTTTATTCTATTATCTTTTTTTGCATATTCTTTTATTATGTTTTCAGAGTTATCGGGAGAGCAATCATTAACACATATTATCTCTATATCCTTTAATGTTTGATTTATAATGCTTTCCAAACATTTAGGTAAATATTTTTCTACATTATATATAGGCAAAACAACTGATACTTTTATCATAAATTATAACCTTTTAATTTTTTTATTCCCAAATTATTCTATATTCTTCTTCACTATTATATTGAGTATATGCAGGATCTGTTATAGTAAATTTTAATTTTATTGAATTATCTGTAAAAGTATATGTTATAGTAAAGCTATGATTTTCATTATTTGCATTTTGAAAATCAACAGTTTTTGTAAATACCATTTCTTCAGTATATGAATCAGCTATATCAATATATGCATCAGTAAAATAACTCCATTCTATTTTATTTTTTGATACTGTAATTTTATTGTTTTTATTTTGACTATAATATATTCCTACTCTTTCATAAAATTTTGTATTTGTGCTGTCTGAAGTTTTTTCAAATGGAATTTCATTATTTGAGTATTTTAATGTACTGTAGAAAAAATCTATAAAATAAGTATTAGGAGCAACTCCATTTATAGTTTCTTTTATATCGAAAGAGAAAGTTTTATTTGTACTTTCAGGGCTTCCAAGTATATAAGTACCTAGATTATTTGCTGTATCTGCTTTACTTCCTATAAAATTAATGTTTCCTGATTCAAATACTATGAAATCTAATGTTATATCTTTATTAAAATTGCCTTTAACTGAGTATCTGCCTGTTCTGTCTTTTAGTTTTAGACGATTTCTTGTTCCTGTAGGCATGTCGCTGCATGATAGTAATACTAATAATGTTATAAGAATTAATATAATTTTTTTAGTATATTTCATAAATATGTCCATTTACTTAGAAAACTTACATATTAATTATATAGAAAGTATTTTAAAAGTAAAGCAAATAATATAAAGTTATCATAATATTTTAAAGTTTATGTATATAAATTTTTTACTATTTATGTTATAATTTACTTATATAAGGTATAAAATTTTAGAACTATAGTATATTTTTTATATATATATTTTTAATATAAGGATTTTAGACATGATGAAAAACAAAGAAAGACTTTTATGGATATTTCTTTTAATTTTTGTAGTAGCAATTTCTTTTTTCAATTTTAAAAGTCCTTCGCTTGCAATAGCACAGCAGGGAAATGCTCAGTCTGATAATGATTTTTATTATTACAGCAGATTGTTCCAAAAAGTATTTGCAACATTACAGCAGAATTTCGTTGATACTAATAATGTAACAACAAAAAAGCTTATGTACGGTGCTATAAAAGGTATGCTTGAAGCTACTGAAGACCCATTTACATTTTTACTTGATGAGGAATTAAATACAGCATTAAATACAGAAATGTCTGGTAAATACGGCGGAGTAGGACTTTCTATTTCAAAGAATGCTGATAAAGGTTTAATGGTAGTTTCTCCTATAGAAGATGGTCCGGGTGAAAAAGCTGGTATATTATCAGGTGATATAATAACAGAGATAGACGGAAAAAGCACAAAAGATATGTCTGTTGATAATGCCGCTAATATAATGAGAGGAAAAGAAGGAAGTAAAGTAACTTTAACTATAGTAAGAGAAGGAGTTGCAGAGCCTATTAAATATCCTCTTACAAGAGCAATCATTGAAATAAAAAGCGTTAAATATAAAATGGTTGATAATAATATAGGATATATAAGAATAACTACTTTCGGTGATGATACTGCTAGAGATTTAGAAAATGCTTTAATAGATCTTAAAAAACAAGGTATGAAAAAACTTATTCTTGATTTAAGAAACAATCCTGGCGGAAGACTTGATACTGCTATAAATATAGTAGAAGAATTCCTTACTGAAGGAAAAATAGTTTATACAAGAGGAAGAAGCAGAAATGAAAATCAGGATTATTATGCTTCTAAGAAAGGCGATGAATGGCTTGAAGGCGATACATTAGTTTTAGTTAATCAATACAGTGCTTCTGCTTCTGAAATACTTTCAGGTGCATTACAAGACAGCGGAAGAGCTAAACTTTTGGGTGAAACTACATTCGGAAAATTCAGTGTTCAGTATGTGCTCCCATTAGATGCAAGAGATAATACTTCTTTCAAATTCACTGTAGCACATTATTATACACCAAATGGAAGAAGACTTCATGGTAAAGGTTTAACTCCTGACTTCGTTGTGGTAGAGCCTAAACTTACAAGCACAGATATCACAGCTTTAACAGAGCTTAGAAAAGGCGGACAGATTTCTGCTTATGCTAAAAAATACCCTAAGGAAAGTTCAGATGCTACTGCTTTGCCTGCTTTTAAAGAAGAGCTTAGAAAACAAAATATAATGCCTAGCGATTATTTACTTGAGCGTTTAATATATAATGAAAGAAACTTAGATAATTATAAAGAGATATATGATCTTCGTTATGATAAACAGTTAAAAGCTGCTATTGAATATTTACAAACAGGTAAAG
>NZ_CALXRN010000127.1 GCF_944390595.1 uncultured Brachyspira sp.
GCTTTTTCTTTATTTCCTATTTTTATATAAATATCTGCTATTTCTTTTAAATATTCTTTTTTGTTTCTCTTATCTTTTTTTATAAGTTCTCTGCATTTTTTTATGGCTTTTTCATAATATAAATTTCTATTTTCTATATCATTAAGTTCATCATATAAAGAAGCAATCTTTTTTAATGTATCAAGTTTAGTGCTGTCATTTGTATATGTATCATATAAGAATAGTTCATCATCATCTATTTTTAAATATTCTTTATATGCTTCTATAGCATTATTGTATTTTCCAAGCCTTTCATAACATTCTGCTAATTCTTCATGATATTTGCATGGTTTATTTAAAATTTCTATAGCTTTATTATAATAATTAATAGCTTCTTCATAGTTTTCTAATTTTTTATAAATTTCAGCAACATTAATATAATAGTCTGAATTTTCACTGTCAATTTCTATAGCTTTATTGTAATAATTAACAACTTCTTCATAATTTTCTGCCTCTTCATAATTACGGGCAATATCAATATAACAATTCAATGCATTATCAGGATGCATTTTTATAATAATTTTATATGTATCTATTGCCTTTTTATAATTTTTTGCTTTTATATATGTTTCAGCTATATTTTTATAATTTTCTATAGATATTTGATTATATAATTCTATAGCTTTATCATATTCTCCATATCTTGTATAAAAGTCTGCGAGCTCTTCACGGCATGCATTTGACAGATGATAATACCAACTATCATCTATAATATCATTATATGCCTGAACTATATCATTATAAGTTTCGCTTCCTTTAAAATCATTATCATCAAAAGGTATAATCATAAATGGTGCTGATATATCCTTTTCTATACTGTTTTCAAGGCGTATATAGCATCATCATTTTTACCGAGTTTTTTATACAAATCATACAATGATTTTAATGCATTTAAACAATCATAAAAATAATCATCTAACTCGCTTCTTACATCTATATCTAATGCCTTTTCATAACTTTCCAAAGCTTCATCATACTGTCCGTTTTTTTCATAGCTTAAGCCTAAATAATGCCAATAATCAGACGCTTTATAAAAATCATTAAAACAATCTATTGAATCTTTTATAGCTTTTTTAAAATTTTCTATAGCCTCTTGGCTTTTTCCTAAATATAAATTTATTTTCCCTAATCTATAATAATAATATTCTTTATGGTTACGAATTGTCTCTGTATAATTTATTTCAGCCGCTTTTTTATGAAACTCTATAGCTTTATCATAATCTTTTATAACAAAGAAATATGCTGTTCCAAGTAAATACAAATATTCAGAATCTTTATTATTTAATTAGATAGCATTTTCTAATAATTCAATAATTTCTTTCTGTATTTTTTTATTATTATCATAATCTCCGTCATAATAATATGATGCTGCTAAATAGTATAATACTTTATCTTTTTTATAATTAAGATTTAAAAGTTTTTTTAATGTTATTCTTAATTTTTTATATTCATTATTAAAATATGAATCATCATACTGCACCAGAGCTAATAAAAATAATAATTCTTTATTATTAGGATCTTTTTTTAAATGCTTCTTTAATATTTCTTGAGCTTCTTTATAGTAAAGTACATCATCATATTCAAGTTCTTCATTATTTATTTTTTTATTTATTAATTCTTTTATTTCTTCTATTGTGTAATTTTTTTTATTATCAGGCATTTTATTCTCCTATTTTTTATAAAAAATTAATTAGCTAATAAAGCCTAGTATGATAAAAATATATTAGGCTTTTATTTTTGAATAATATTATCAAAATATATTATAAATATTTCCTAGATGATAATGTGAATATACATGCTGTTTCTACTTCTTTCCCTAATTCTATATCATTTATTCTTTTTTCTATTAATTTAATAGTTCTTTCTTTTTCGTCTTTAATATCTGAGCTTTTATATGTATATATTTCCAATACTCTTTTATATGTTTCTAAAGCTTCATTTTTATTTTCTAACTTTATATATAACTCTGCAATAGAACTCAAATAAAATATGTCTGATAAATCATTTTTGTCAGTTATTAGACTTTTATATATTTTTATAATCTCTTCATAAATTGGAATACTTTCACCTGGCTTTGAAACTTTTTGATATAATAATGCCAAATATGATAAATCTTTCATATAACAATCTTTATATTTCTCAATCGTATCTAATGCATTTTCATTTTTTAAATCCTCTATTTTTTTAATACATAATTCTATTGATTTATTATACTTTTCTAATGCATTTTCTTTATCATCAAATTTTAAATGTAAGTCCCCTAAATATTTTAAAAATTGATAATAATCTTTATCTTCATCTATATTTTTTTCATAGAACTCTATTATAAAATTATATGTTTCTGCTGATTTTTCTTTATCATCAAATTTTAAATATAAATCCCTTAAATATTTTAGAAATTGATAGTAATCTTTATCTTCATCTGTATTTTTTTCATAGTACTCTATCATAGAATTATATATTTCTATTGCTTTTTGCCTATCTCCTAGTTTTACATAATTATCAATTATTTTTTTATAATAAATACTAATATTATCAAAAGAAATTAAATGCCTATTTTTTATAGTTTCTATTGCTTTTTGCTTATCTTCTAATTTTATATAACTATTCATTAATTCTTCATACAATTTATCTGCTTTCTTAATACTATATTTTTCAATAAGCTCTATATGTTTATTATAAAATTTAATAGCCTCATTATATTTTTCTAACTTTTCATAGGCATAAGCAATCTCTTCAAAATAGTATATAGGAGTACCAATTTCTAAAGCCTCATTATAATAATTAACAACTTCTTCATAATTTTCTGCCTCTTCATAAGTATGAGCAATATCAATATAATAATTTAATTTATTATCTGGATACATTTTTATAAGCATTTTATATATCTCTATTGCCTTATCATAATTTTTATATTCTCTATATGTTTCAGCCATATTTTTATAATTTTCTATAGATATTTGATTATATAATTCTATAGATTTATCATATTCTCCATATCTTTTATATAAGTATGCTAACATTTCACAGCATGCATCTTATTTATATAAGTCTGATGAATCATCACTGAATACAACAAATGTATATTTTAAATTATGATGACATTTTATTATATTAGTATATGTCTGAACTATATCATTATAAGTTTCGCTTCCTTTAAAAATATTATATTCAGAGGATATAAGCATTAAAGGAGATGAAACATCTTTTTCTATATTTTTTTCTAACATTTCTATAGCTTTAGCATTTTTACCGAGTTTTTTATATAAATCATATAATGATTTTATTGTATAAAGTTTTTTATAAAAATAATCATCTAGCTCACTTCTTACATTTATGTTTAATGCTTTTTTATAATTTTTTAAAGCTTCATCATACTGTCCATTTTTTTCATAGCTTAATCCTAAGTAATGCCAATAATTATCATTTTCATCAAAATAATCTCTTAAATCCTTTATAGCTTTTTTAAAATTTTCTATAGCATCTTTACTGTTCCCTAAATATAAATTTATTTGCCCCAATGTATAATAATAATATTTTTTGTTGTTATTAATTGTTTCTGTATAATTTATTTCAGCTGCTTTTTTATGATAGTATAGAGCTTTATTATAATCTTTTTTTATATTAAAATGTATATTTCCTAATAAATACCAGTACTCAGAATCTTTATTATTTAATTTAACAGCATTTTCTAATAATTGAATAATTTTTTCATAATCATTGTAATAGCAATCCCTATAATATAATGATGCTAAATAGTATAAAACTTTATCTTTTTTATAATTAAGATTTAAAAGTTTTTTAAATGTTGTTATTACTTTTTTATATTCATCATTATTAATATATAAATAATCATACTGCACTAAGCCTAATAAAAATAATAATTCTATATTATTAGAATCTTTTTTTAAATACTCCTCTAATATTTCTTGAGATTTTTCATGGTAATCTGCATCCTTTTCTTCAAGTTCTTCATTATTTATTCTTTTATTTATTATGGCTTCAATTTCTTCTATTGTGTAATTTTTTTTATTATCTTGCATTTTATTCCCCTTAAAAACATTTCTAAACTATTAATATTATAAATAATTTATATGACAAAAACTGTCGTAAAATCATGCAAAAGAAAAGAGGCTTAGAAATATTAATTCTAAGCCTCTTAATCAATCACAATTATAATATAAAACTTACCACCATTTTTTACTTAAATCTCGTTTCTTTTTATATTCTGGTAAGACTAATTCTTCAGTATTATTTTCAGGTTGTACATATTCAGTATCGCTTCTTAAATACTCTGCTATATTGTTATATCCATTATCAGCAGCTAAATCAGCAGCAGTATAACCATCAACGTTTTTCAATGTTTTATCAGCATTGCATTTTTCTACTAAAGCCATAACAGAATCCATATTTCCATAAGAAGCAGCATAATGAAGCGGCGTATCTTTATCAGAATCTGTTATATTAACATCAGCACTGCCTTGTTGAACTAAAACTACTAAAGCATCAACATTATCTTCCAAAGCAGCATAATGTATAGGATATACGCCTTCATTGTTAGCAATGTTAACACTTGATTTATCAGCAGAAATTATATTTTCTATGACATCAGAAGAAGCATACATTGCCGCATAATGTAAAGCTGTATTTCCATCAGAATTCTTTATTTTGCTGTCAGCATTATATTTGAAAAGCACTTCAATTGTACTAGGTTTATTTTTCATAGCAGCCCAATGCAAAGGAGTGTCGCCTCCGTTATTATCAAGCTCATTAACTAAAGTTTTATCTTTTTCCAATAATAATATTACAGCATCATCATTTCCATTAGCAGCAGCAACATGTATAGGCATAGCTCCGTCTACATCATCTCTAGCCTTAATATTACATCCAGCATTAATAAGTGTATAAACTATATCAGCATTTCCTATATATGAAGCAACAATTAAAGGAGTAGCTCCGCCAAGATACCAATTATCCATAGTAGCCTCATAAGGAAGTTTTACCTCTTTATCTATATCTTTATAAGAAAGCAAAGTCTCAACGGAATCAAGGCTATTATTAATAATTGCCAAATGTAAAGGAGAATAACCATTTTCATCAGCAAAGTTAGGATCAATTCCTTCTTTAATTAAGTTATTCAATGCTATTATATCATTATTTTTTACAGCAACTAAAAGCTCAAGCTGTTTCACATTCAATTCTGTATTATTAGTCTGATTTTCTTGTTTTTTTGCATAAGTGTCGCCGCCTTCCAACACTGATTTATCAGGTACATCCTCTTCAGTTTTTTCTTCTAATTCTTTTTCTGCAGAAGCCTGCTCATTATTATCCTCATTATTACTATCCGCATTATTGTTATCAGCTAAAACAGTTTCCTCTTCTAAGTTCTCTTTTTCAGTATCTTCTCTTTTTATATTATCATTTCCAGCCAAATAATTTTTAACATCATCGCGTCTTGCATAATCCATAGGATTGCTTCCGTCTTTTGCTTTACTTTCTTTATTTGCTCCCAAATCAACAAGAGTTTGAACAGTGTCTACTGAAGAAAATGCAGCTGCATAATGCAAAGGAGTCCATCCGTCAGCATCCTTAGCTTCTATATCTGCCCCATTTTCCATAAGCAGCTGAATAGTATCTTTCTTATCTTTCATAGCAGCCCAATGCAATGGAGTATTATCTCTATTATCTACAACATTTACTAATTCAGGATCTCTAGCTAATAAAATTTTTATTACATCATTTCTTCCATTAGCAGCAGCAAGGTGTATAGCCATAGCTCCATCAACAGCAGCTCTGGCTCTTATATTAGCCTTATTATTTAGTAATAAAGTAACTATATCAGCATCACCCATAAAAGCCGCCAATATCATAGGAGTAGAACCGCCTAAAAACCAATTATCTATGCTGACTTTCATATCTAATTTGGAATCTACACTTATATTTTTTACTTTTAAAAGCTCATTTATCGTATTTATATCTCTATTATAAACTGCTTTATGTAAAGGAGTATATCCTTCATCATCTAATACATTAATATCTATATCATTAGAACTAGATAAAATATTTGATACATCGCCGGCATTTTTAGCATTAATAGCCTGAAATAAACTTGCTTCACCTGCAGTTAATGCAAATATAGAATAACTAAAAGTTAAAAATACCGCTAAAAATTTAATATGTCTCACCTTTGGTACTCCAATATAAGAAAATAATAATTTTTATAAGTATATTAGATAATAAATAAATATCAAGTACATCAAAAAAATTTAATTTTCATATAAAATAAAATTTTATTCTTAATTCCCGCCCTTTTATATTTTTTATTAAAAAACCAGATATTTAACTTTATTATATTTGCTGATTTATTAGAAATTTTAACACCCGCCCAAGTTTTATTTAAATTTATAGTAATCTTACCGCACGCAGAATAAAACTAACAATATGAGCTTCATTATTAATTCAAATTAAATTTATTATCAAAATGCATTTACCGTGCGTTAATTAAATGCTAAATCTAATTAAAATTTGGGCGGGTGTGCTTTTATAATTTAAGTTTTTAATATAAATAAAATTTTCAATTAAAACTTAGACTTTAAATTTTAAAGGGCAGGTTAAAATAATATTAAATGGAATAAAATTGCAAAATAAGTTAAAGAATATATAATAAATAAAAATGATTAGGAAACATAATAATGAAACACAAACCTCAAACAAAAGATGAATTGATGGATTTGATAGAAAAAAAGATAAAATTTAATAAAATAGATACAAGCCTAATAACAGATATGTCAGGATTATTTAAAGATTCTATGCTAAGAAATTTCAGCGGTATTGAAACTTGGGACACTTCAAATGTTAAAGATATGAGTTTTATGTTTTTCAGTGCTAAAAGCTTTAATCATGATATATCTAATTGGAATGTATCCAAAGTTAAGAATATGAGTAATATGTTCTGCCTTGCGGAGAAATTTAATCAGCCTTTGAATACTTGGGACGTTTCTAAAGTTACTAATATGTCAAGTATGTTTTGTAATGCTGTTAATTTCAATAGTAATATTAATAATTGGAATGTATCTAAAGTCATTAATATGGAATATATGTTTTGCGGTTGTAAACTTTTTAATCAGCCATTAAATAATTGGGACACTTCTAATGTTGAAAATATGAGCTGTATGTTTTTTGAAACAGAAAATTTCAATTTTCCATTGAATAGTTGGAATGTAGGTAATGTTATTAAAATGTATAGTATGTTTTTTGAAGCTGAAAATTTTAATCAGCCTCTTAATAATTGGGATGTTTCAAAAGTTACTGATATGTCAGGTATGTTTTATAAAGCTGTAAATTTCAATCAAACTTTAAATAATTGGGACGTTTCTAATGTTGAAAATAAGCAGAGTATGTTTGCAGGGGCTTATAATTTTAATCAGCCTCTTAATAATTGGAATGTAAGTAAAACAGAAAAAATGATTGGTATGTTTGAGGGAGCTAAAAGTTTTAATCAGGATATCAATAATTGGAATGTTTCAAACGTAAAAAATATGAGTAGTATGTTTTGCGGTGCTGAAAGTTTTAATC
>NZ_CALXRN010000128.1 GCF_944390595.1 uncultured Brachyspira sp.
ATAAATATAAAGGCGTTGATAATATAGAATATTTGATAAGAACAAATCCTACATTTAAAAAATTTTCTTCTTACAACAATATAGATATAGAAGGTGTTTTAGGAATAACAAATTATATATATTATAATGGTAAGCTTGTACCAGAATATAAAACAGGCTTATCTGGTAATTGGACAGTAAAAGTATTAGATAAATCATATTCTTTTAAAGAATTAGAAATAAAATATGACGGTAATTTAGAAAATTTCAAATCTGAAATCAATACTATAATTGGAGATTATGGATGTATAATAGCTCCTAATCACGGAGGAACTATATTTAAAGATGAAATAAATAAACTAGATGAAATTATTAATAATAGTATAATTAAAACAGATATTTTTGAAAATGGTGAATATATAGGAGATAAAGAAGAAAGCAAATATTTAAATGAAACTTTTATAATATATCAAATTTATGAAATAAAATAATAAAACCTTACAGTATAATTAATAAATAAAAAAATTATGCTGTAAGGTTATAATTTCATCAGTAAAAATTAATCAAATATACCTTGTCCGAATTTCACACCCAGCTGTACACCCAAATCAAATGAAGCCAAATCTCTGCTGTCAACCATCACTCTTTCAGCACCGCGTAAATCCAATCCGAAATCTGTACCTAAATAAGCTCCTAATAAAAGTGCCACATCATCAGCAACATAGAAAGAATAATCAAATGTAAGCTTAACATAAGTAATTACAGAATTTTTTATAACATCATCTATCTTTGAAGTACTATAATATCCGTAAGTTTTTGTACTTGTATTATCTATCTTTGACTCTGTAGAGTGAGTTAAATATAAAGGCACTTTCACTCCTAATCCTAAACCAAAAGCAAAATTTTTATAATGAAATTTAGGAAGTATTCCTATAGCTAAATTCTCAAATGTATAATATTCTTTAACATCTACTTTTTTTCCTGAAGTATTTTGATAAGAACTTGTTAAACCAAATGAATCATGAGAGTATCCTAAATCAGCCAATAAGCTAATACCTATATCTCCGTCTGATACTAAATATCCGGCTTGTAAATTTACTCCTATATCAAAACCTATTGTACCTGTGCTTTTTTTATAATTGTTCATATACTCAGGTGTAGCCTGAGAAGAATTAAAATTAACATTATAAAAGCTAAAACTTGCTCCTATTGGAATCATTACTCCGAACTGCCATCCGCTCTCTGCAAAAGAGAATTTAGAAAATAATAAGGCACATATTAGTACCGCAAATATTCTTATCTTTTTCATATAAATTTCCTTAACAAATTTTATTTACATTGTAATACTTTACAGAAAATTATCAATAATTTAATTCTATTTTTTTAGCTTCATGCCATAATTTATCCAAATCATAATACTCTCTGCCCTCTTCAGTAAATATATGTATTACCAAAAAACCATAATCAGTTAAGTACCAAAGAGCCTCAGGATCATTATCATTTTCAGCATAAGGCAAAATGCCATCTTCTTTTAACTCTTTATATACAGCATCAGATCCGGCTTTCATCTGAGGAGATGAAGAAGCAGTAGCCAATATAAAATAATCAGATAATGTTGTAACACCTTCCAAATCTAATACAACAATATTTTCTAATTTTTTATCATCTAAAGCTTTTGCCGCTCTTAATGTTAATTCTTTAGCTGTATCTTTATCTATAAATTTCTTTTTAGGCTTTGAATTGTCTTCGTTATTGTGTAATTTCATAATAGTCTTTCCCCAAAATTAATACTGCATTATTTAATACTCTTCTGTCTGTGCTGGCATATACTCTTGTAACCCTGCCCTCATTAGCAACCATAAATGCTTTTTCTATTTGTCCGTCCCTAACAAGAACAACGCTTTCATTCAAATTAGTAGTAAAGTTTCCATATTCTCCAGCAGCAAAACCTCTGTAACGCATCCTAATATTTATCCTGTCAGCAAGTCCTGCAACATCTGTAGCATTTAATACACTTAAATTTACATCCTCATTATTTAAATCACTCTTTTGTGTTTTAAGCTCAACATAAGCTGTTAAATCTTCCATCTGTTTCACAAAAGCACTGCCTTCAAATATAGGAGTTAAAATACCGTTATTATCAAATCTTGCATCTATATTATTTATAATTAATGTTCTTTCATTGCTGTTAGCTAATATATTACAAAATGCTTTCACATCAGGAGGTCTTAAATTACTTTTTATATGAGAGGGTATTGCTTTTACCATATCTTTAGAATGTATTATAGTTCTAAGCTCAGGATTTTGAATCAATCCTATCATAGAATTAACTATAATATCTTCTAATCTATATAAAGTCTCTATATCTTCATATCCTTTCATACGAAGGTAATGTAAATATGCTATAACTTTATTACCAGTAAATAGCCACTCACCTATTCCAAATGAAAGATTATATCCTTTCTCCTCATCTTTAAATTCTATAGGCTCTTCAATATACATTTTAACTCCGCCTATTAAATCTATAATATCAGAAATTGCATTATTATCAATAGTGATTCTATAAGTTATCCGTTTATCAACTGAATTTTCTATAGCTCTAAAAACAGAACTTTCACCGCCGTTTTTATACAAATTTATTAAAGGAACACTTCTAGGAGAATTCTTATTTTCCCATAAAGAAATATTTCTAGGAAGTCCTATTAATCCTATTCTATTATGAAGACTTGATACTATGCCTACATAAGCACCATAAGGCTCATTTTTTTCATCTAAAAATAATAAAGAAAAGTAAATAGGCTCATCTTTCTTTTTAGCTATATCAAGACTGCTTATGAAAAAATAATAAAGTATAAAAATCAATAAACAGCTGGCAGATATTATAGATACAGTGATCAATATAGTAGCTCTTTTATTAGCATGACTTATGGTTTTTAATGCTTTATCATCATTATTATTCTTTTTGTTAATACTATTCATACTCTATATAATATATTATGTTAAGTGAGTTGTCAAATAACTTAATGCTAATTTTTCCATTAACCTATTGAAATTGTTATACTTTAGTAATATAATAAAAATACTGTAATTTTTATGGATGTATTTATGAAAATTTTTAGAAAAATGATTTTTATTTTAGGGGTTATTATGGCATTCATATCTATGCATGCAATAATTGCCTACAAAGAACCTAATAAGAAAAAAGATATAAGCAAAGATTATTAAAATATGTTTTTAAATTTAAATAAAAAATTATTATTTTTATTAATACTATCGTTTAGTATTAATGCATATTCAATAACATTTACTATTTTACCTTTTTCAAGTGCAAATGAAGAATGGATAACTGAATATAAAGTAGATGACGGAATGCCTAGAGTATTAGAAGAATCTATAGTCAATACTAAAATGTTTGATGTTACAGATTATGACCTTTTAATATCATATTTTACATCATACGATATTGTAATGTCATACAAAAGTCTAATAACTAATTTGCAGATAGCATCAAATTTTATAAAAGAAACATTCAATTCCGATTACCTTATCACTGGAGAAGTATTAAATTTTGATTTAAAAAAGGGCGGAAAATACACAGCTAATGTAGAGTTCAAAGTTGATTTAATGGATATTAACTCTTTAAAAATAGTGAAGTCATTTATTGAAAAAGGAAGCTATACATTGCCAAGCAGCAGTCAAATATATTCATCTGAAGACGCTTTATTTAATGAAACGGCATTGGGACAAGCATCTATAACAGCATTCAATAAAATAGCTAATAGCATTGCTGATTATTTTAACAATCCTCCACTAACAGGAGTTATAACAAGAATAGAAGATAAAAAATTATATATAAATCTTGGTAAAAAAAATAATATTAAAAACGGAGATGAATTTAATATATACAAAGTGGATAAAGTATTAGAAATGCCTACAAATGAAATATCTCCTTCGACAAATATAAGCAATATACCTAAAACATATTTTGAAACTAATAATACAAGGGCATATGTCGGAATTAGAAGCAATGAAAAAGGAGATGTTTGGTATACAAGCGAGATGCTCTATAAATACAGATATTATAAAAATATTGAAAGTTTTGTAGCATCTGCAAAAGTAATAGAATTATACGAAAATTATGCAGTACTGGAAAATAATAGCGGACAAAATATTGAAGTAATGATGAAAGTGAAAATCAAGGAGTAATAAACTTATATGATAGCAAAACAAAATGTAATATACAATGAAATAGAAAAAGATGATTATTTTATTTATATAGATCAAAAAACTAATAAGGGAATATTCACACCTTATTATAAAGGAAGCAGAAACAGTTTTTTATATGATTTTAAATTAGATATATGCAGAACATTCCATAAAAATCCTAGAACTTACTCTATTATAGATTTATCATTAGACGGAACAAAAATAATGACTATATCTGTTACATCAAATGATTCAAAAAACAATGTATTTAAAATAATAGAAATTGGAACTAATAAAGTATTATTAGAAATATCTGATATGTATGTATATGAAGCATATTTTACTTCAAATCCTAGATATATATTTATTAGAGCAAGTGAATTTAATAAAATTAGTGTATTCGTATATGATATAGAAACAAAAAAAATTGTTTATTTATTAAAAGAGAACATTTTTATAAAGAACGGATGTTTCAATGAAAATAGAAGTATATTTACATATGCTTATACTTCAGAAAATAAAACAATTAGTCATTTAAACTTTGGCTCTTTAACAGACACAAAAGAAGAAATAGGATATTCTGATATTAAAATATCCCAAATTTTTAAAGCAGCTGATAATGATTTGCTTTTATTAGATAACAATGAATCCGTATCTTTATATAGCAGCAAAAAAATTATATGGAAAATACAGTTTCTTTCATTTTTGAACCATTATAAGGGCGGATTTTTCTATATGAAAGATGATAATAAGATATATTTAGATACTCCGGCAATAATACAGGAAAAATTATCCGACATAAAAAATGATGATATGGTATTATACAGTATAGATGCATATTCTGGAAATATTAATGCTATACCGCTTCCTGCAAAAATAAAATATAAAAAATTTACTAAGATGTTTGATTATAGAATAATAGATGCTTCCGGAAATATATTTGATATAAAAACCAGAAATGCATATTCATTCCCGATTCAATCATATAAGTAATTAACATAATTATTTTATTGATTTAAAAAATAATTGTTATATAATATTCTTATGAAAAATTATATTATATTATTAATTGTGATGAGCTTTATGGTTCTAATATCTTGTGATGAATCAGAAGCGAAAAGCGAAAAGATAAGTGTTGCTTATACAAATAATAATGATAACGCAGCATATCAAACTAGAGAGCTTACAGAAAGGGAATATCATGTACTTATAAATAAAGGTACTGAAATACCATTTACTGGAGACCTTTTAAATGTGAAAGAAGATGGTATATACACATGTAAAATATGCGGTACACCTTTATTCCATTCTGAAGCTAAATTTAACTCTGGTACTGGATGGCCTAGTTTTGATGACGCTATAGTAGAAAACATCAAACTAGTAAAGGATGGAAGTAGAGTTGAAGTGGTATGTGCCAATTGCGGAGGCCATATGGGGCATGTATTCTATAATGAAGGATTTACTGAAAAACAGACAAGATATTGTATAAACTCTGTTTCTCTAAACTTTGTTAATAAATTTACAAATGAAAACTCTACAAACCAAAAATAAAGGGATTTATATAATAAAAGGAGTTATATGGTAAAAAAAATAACAATAATTACACTGTCTTTACTATCTATAATATCTTGCTCTAAAAAATTAAATAGTCAAAATATTAATACAAAGGATAATGAAGTGAAAAATCAAATATCAGAAATTCCAGAGAATGCAAAATACGCTTATTTTTCTTCCGGATGTTTTTGGGGAACTGAATATTGGTTTGAAAAATCTAAAGGTGTATTTTCTGTTGTAAGCGGATATGCAGGAGGACATAAAGCAAATCCTACATATCAAGAAGTTTGCACTGGACTTACAGGACATCTAGAAACTGTTAAAGTCGGCTATGATCCTAAAAAAACTACTTATGAAGAATTAGTAAAACTATTCTTTGAAACTCATGACTTTACTCAAAAGAATGGGCAGGGTCCTGATATAGGTTCGCAGTATTTATCAGCAATTTTTTATCAAAATGAAGAAGAAAAAGAAATAGCTGAAAAATATGTTGCAATGCTTAGAGAAAGAAATTATGATGTGGCTACTACAATAAGAGAATATAAAAACTTTTATGAGGCAGAAGATTATCATCAAAATTACTATGCTAAAAAGGGTGCTATGCCATATTGTCATTTCTATACAAAACTATTTTAAAATTTAATTAAAGGATTAAAAGAATGAAAAGAGGCTCTGTAAAATGGGTCTCTTTTTTAATTTTTTCTTTTTAAAGTTATTATAACAACTTCAGGATATGCAAATAATCTAAGAGGAAATAAAACAGCACCTATCCCTGATGTAACATAAACTTTCATTGGCCCATAGTTCATAATACCGTAAATGGCAGGTAAAAGAGGATATTCCCTATTCTTATTAAGTCCTTCCCAAACCCACATAGGAAGAAAACTTATTTGAAGTCCATGAGTATGACCTGACAAAAAGAAATCTATTAATTCGCTGTATCCGCCTTCCTTAGCAAGTTTTAGCGGAATATTAGGCTCATGCGATAAAAGTATATGAAAATCATTAGAAGAAACATTGCTCGTTGCTATATCAAATCTTACATCATCAGTTAAATAATCTCCAACTCCTCCTATTGATATATACTCGCCGCTTTCATTTGTAATAAATAAAATACTATTATCCATTACTTTAAATCCATTATTATATAATGAATTTGAAACATCTTCTGTACTTTCCCAATTATCATGATTTCCTAAAACAGCATATTTTCCATATTTAGCTTCCAAACCTTTTATACCATTATTGAATTTCTCACTATTTTCTTTTTTATAAGCATGAAACCAACGAGGAGAAGTGTATATATAATCGCCTGCAAATAATATCATATCAGGTTTTGATTCCATTATCATATCTGACATTTTTCTAACTTGACTCTCAGGTATATAAAGCCCGGCATGCATATCTGCAGCAAATGCAATTTTTATATTATCAAAATTTTCAGGTAAATCTTTAAACTCTATAGTAATTGCTCTAACTCTTATAGAATGTGCTGTGTTATACATGTATATATTAATAAGCACGATAATTATAATAACTGCTAAAAATATTATTTTATTTTTCTTAGATATATTTTTAAAAAATTTCATCTTAGATTACCCTTAAATATTATCATTATAATTCGATATTAAAAGCGACAATATGAATGATAATAACACTACACAAATTGTAAACAATAAAAATTTAAAGCTAAATAACATAAAAAAGTATATTATTAACATTGATATTATTATAGAAATCAATAAAGATATTATAAATGAAGTATATAATATATTCTTTATATTTAATGAATCAATAAATTTTCTTAATCGTCTGTAAAAAATAGATAACACAGATGAAGATAATAAAGAAAGAGAAAATGCCAAAATTATTATAAATAAAATAATAATATTTTTAATAGAAATATTATTTTTTATATCCGGTTTTAATATTTCTAAACCATACTCATTTATAACAGAGCTTTCATTCAAACTTGAATAAATATTTTTATTCTCAGAAAACACTATTATGCTTTCATTATAAGGAGATTTATCTCCTTCTTTTAAATATATAAAACTATTCATAGCTTCTGAATCGCCTATAATATCATAATTTTTATCTTTCAAATCATAAATTCCTGCAACATAAAAATATGCTGTTTCAAGCCATCCTCTTGAGGCTTTTGCTATTAATGATAAAGCATCTCCAACTTTTAAATCTAAATAATTAGCCAACTCTTTTCCTACAATAATTTCCTTCTTTGGGCTTTCAAACATTACACCTTCTATAATAATATTTGATACGCTCATACCATTTTCCAATATATTATTATCATAGGTATAAACTCTTGAGCCAATACTTCCTGTTCTTATAACTACCCCAACCGGAAAACTTAATACTCTTTCTATCTCAGCATATTTATCATAAGAGTTAATCTCTTTAATTAAAATATTTGTTATATTATCATTGCTATTTATAGAATCTATTGAACCATTAAATAAAAAAGTATTTTTAGATGTATTTGCTTTTACTATTCTTATGATAGTTTCTTCATTTCCTTCTGAAACAGTATTTTGTCCATCATTAATGAATCCTAAAAATGATAAATATAATACTACCAATGCTATCGTATAAGTAAATGCCATACCAAATATAATCAATATGTTTTTCTTTTTATTATATTCTTCATCTTTTTTAACAAACATTTTCTCCAATAAGAAATATTTAAGATTAGCAGATAAAACAGAAACTATATTAATAATAAGCATGAATATATACATATAATCAAATATAAATTCTTTTTTATAATATAGTTTGAGAATTATTATATATATAATGAATGACACTGCAAAACCAATAAAAGAAAATAATATTTTACTTTTTAATAATTTATCATAATCATAAAATGTATGCGAATTGATAAACATAAATACGGCAAATAAAACAAATAAATAAGCTATAAGTATATAAATATATAATCTTTTAATACTTGAATTTGTATTATAATCATCTCCAAGAATATCTTTCTTTGAATAAATGCCTACATCATCTCCGAATATTAATTTTATATCATCATTATCATTTTCTAATTTTAAGCCGCTTACATATACTTCTGTTGCTGTATTTTCCAAACCAATAAATGCATTCAAATTATTAATATCTACTAAAGCATAATTATAATCTAAGTTTTCAGAAACTTCTATGATAGTGTATTCTTCCGCATTATAATGACCTGTTTTTGTAATAAGTTTTAATATAACAGTATCATTAGTATTTAAATCCAAAACTGATGCGGTTGATTTACTTATAACAATAGAATTATTTGTATTAAAATTTTTAACCGTACTATCTCCTACAACATTAAAAACTTCTTTATCATTATTCAAATCTATTCCATTTATGATAATTTCTTCTTCACCCAAATACGATATTAAACTAGCTCTGTATTTTAATCTTGCCGTTATAGGATTTGATTTAAATGTTTCTTTTAATTTTTCTATTTTCTCCTTATAGCCGTCTATATAATAAGCATCTAATGCATAATCCCTAACTTCTTTATAATTAGTATTCATTATATTAATATCGCTTAATGATGTATTAGAATCATTATAACTTATATAATTAATACTCCATAATGCGATTAATGTTGCTGCTAATGATATTATAAAAATTAATATATTATTTTTTCTCATAATTTATTTGTACCTAAAATAAAAAGTTAAATATTGTTTATGATTATATCTTAATAAGTTTTTTTGTAAATAGTAAATATATATATGTTTGAGAAATAGAAAAGAATGCTGAACATTTATATGATTATTAGTTTTAAATGTAGTACAAATAAAATTAATAATTAAAATATTACAAATGAATATAATTATAATAATGATGTAATTCTGTTGGTATCAAAACCTATAATTTTTGTAACTATAAGAAATGTATATATTTTATCTTTTTCAATACCAGGTCTATCTTCCAAATAGCCCTCAACTTGAAGATAAATTTTTGTAGGCTCTTCAAAATTAAAACTTATAAATTCTCTTTCAAGATTAAAATACTCTCTTTCCATAGCAATTTGAAAATTACTTGAAGTGGCATAATCTGTAAATACCGCTGAATCTGCTAAATATATAAAATCGCCTTCAAATACTTTTAATACAGGCTCAGGTTTATTTTGAGTTTCATCATTCTTTTTTACACTGCATGAAATAAAAATTATAAATATAATTAATAATGAATATAGCCTTTTCATTATTTTTACCCTTAAAAAAATAATAAAAAAGCTGAGGATAAATTATTTCTTTTATCCCCAGCTCATAACTTTTAAAAATTAAAATAATGGTGCTGTTTTATTAGTATCAAAACCTATTATTTTTGTAACTATTAAAAACATATTTGTAGTGCCTTCTTCCATACCAGGTCTTTCTTCTAAATAGCCTTCAACTTTTAGATTAACTTTAGTAGGTTCAGCAAAATTAAAACCTGTATATTCTCTTTCTAAGTTAATATACTCTCCTTCCATAGCTACAGGATAAGTTTTCATTTCTGTGTAATTGCTGAAATTAGCAGAATCGGCATAGTAAACAAAATCTCCTTCAAAAGTTTGAGTATTTGCATTTAATTGAGTTTCTGCAGATGCATTAGTTTCAGGTGCTGCATTAGTATCTGAAGCAGTATTTTGAGTGCTTTCTGTATTATTAGAACATGAAATTGCAAGCACAAAAATGATTAATAATAAATAGATTTTTTTCATTTTTACCCTCTTTTGTATATTGTTTGTTTTATGTAAAACAGAATAATATAAAATTAGTAATAATTTTTTTGTAATTTTTTTATACATTTAAACAATTAATCTAATTTTCTCATTTGAGGGAAAAGAATAGTATCTCTAATGCTCGCAACATTCAAGAATAATATAGCCATTCTGTCAATACCTATTCCAAGTCCGCCTGTAGGAGGAAGTCCGTATTCCAAAGCATTAATATAATCTAAATCCATATCCATAGTTTCATCTTCACCGCGTGCCTTAGCTTTTAATTGCTCTTCAAATCTTTCTTTTTGATCTATAGGGTCATTAAGCTCACTGAATCCGTTAGACATCTCCATTCCGCCGATAAATAATTCGTATCTTTCTGTAATATCCGGATTATTAGGATAAGATTTTGAAAGAGGTGAAACTGATTTAGGATAATTAATAACAAATGTAGGCTGTATTAATTTTTCTTCAACTTTTTCTTCAAATACTGCAACCATTACTTCCCATTTAGTAGGTTTAGTTTTTGAAGTATCTATTTCCACACCTACTGACTTAGCTTTTTCTAATGCTTCATCATCTGACTGTATAGCATTGAAATCAAGTCCTGAATGCTCTTTAACCAAATCAACCATAGGCACTCTTGCAAACGGAGGTTTAAAATTAATCTCATAATCTTTATATTGAGAAGTATATTTTCCATTCAATTTAAAACATACTTTTGAAAATACTTCTTCTACCAATTCCATAACTTTGTGGAAATTAGCATAAGCCATATATGCTTCCATCATTGTAAACTCTGGATTATGTCTTGTGGATATACCTTCATTGCGGAAATTTCTATTAAGTTCAAATACTCTATCGAAACCGCCTACAACTAACCTTTTCAAATAAAGCTCCGGTGCTATTCTTAAATATAAAGTCATATCCAAAGTATTATGATGTGTAACAAAAGGCTTAGCCTTAGCTCCTCCGATTAAAGGATGCATCATAGGAGTTTCTACTTCCAAAAAATTATTTTCTATCATAACTTCTCTTATAGCAGAAACCATTTTTGAACGTTTAATAAATGCTTCTTTTACATCATCATTCATTATTAAATCAACATATCTTTGTCTGTAGCGAAGCTCTGTATCTGTTAAGCCATGAAATTTTTCAGGCAATGGATTAAGTGATTTAGTAAGAAGTTTTAATTCATTTGCATATATAGTTATTTCACCTGTTTTAGTTTTAAAAACAGTACCTTTTACACCTACAATATCGCCTATATCTATTAATTTTTTAAATACTGTATTATAAAATTCATCTCCTACCTTATCTTTTTGTATATAGGCCTGAATTGTTCCTGATGCATCTTTTATAGTTAAAAATGAAGATTTACCCATTACTCTGTAAAGCATAATTCTTCCAGCAATGGCAACTTCAGTTTCATTCTTTTCCAACTCTTCAAATTTCTCTGCTATATCCTTTGATTTATAAGTTACATCATAACTGTTTGGAAACGGATTAATTCCCATACCTCTTAATGTGTTTAACTTTTCTTTTCTGTTTTCTTTTTCTGCATTTTTTTCTACACTAGTATTTTTTTCATTTTGTGTATTTTCAGAATTATTTTGATTTTCTGACATTAAATTATCCTTCTTAAATTATTTGTTATATGAAAAACATTATATAAATATATATTAAAAATAAAAAAAATTCTATAAAAAAATAATATTTGTATATTATATTTTAAATGCTGTTATCTATCTAAATTTATTTTTTGTTTTATAAAAGATACAAATTCAAACTTTCTATCAATCAATTGCCCTATTACACCTATAGTCTTACCCATAGTAAAAGCATCAAGCACAGTTCCTATACCAAGTCCTTTAATATGACCTAAAAAAACAAATGTAAGTATTGCTGTTGTAAAAAGACATACCACATCAAATATTATTTTTATTTTAGAATATTTAACATTAATAATAGATGATAATTCTCTAGGAAATAAATCAGTAGGAATTATAGGCAGCTGGCATCTATTTGATAATGCTATTCCAAATGCAAGTATAAAATAACTTACAGCAAAATATATAATTCTGCTTACGATAGTTAAAGGAAGATGATTAATCCATAATCCGTGTATATCAACAAATTTTCCAAAACAAAAACCAACAACAAAACTAAATAAATATTCTCCTACAAATTTTCTTCTTAATATCATAAGTATTAATACAAGTAAAGTTTGAAAAATATACGTAAAAGTCCCTAATGATATATTTGGTATTACCTCAGAAAAAGCATAAGGTACACTTGAAATTGCTGATATACCAGAACCGGAATAAAGCATCAAAACAACACCAAAACTATTCATAATAACTACCCAAATTAATGCTAATTCACCGCTTATTATAAAATGCTTATTTTGATTATGAAATGAAAAATCATTTTCTGCAATCATAGATTTATCCTTTTTAATTTTAACAGATATATTATATAGCTAATTATATATTAATCAATAATTTTTATAGGTACTCTATATATAACAATACCTACACAATAGTGTAGGTATTGTTAGTCAATTCATTCATTCTTCTAAATAATTAGATATATCTTGATATTCATTGATTATTAAATAATATTCTTCATCATCCAAAAAAGTATAAATAATATGCAGCAGCTCTGATAATTTCTCCATACTTTGCCTCCATTTGTAACCTACCCCGCATTTATGTTTCCTTTATCTCTATACTATAAAGATAATAAATTAATTAAGAAAAACAATAACTTTTTAAAAAATTAAAAATATATTGTATGTACAGTTAATAAAATTTCAAAAATGATAAGAATTAACATTTACTTATAATTTTATTATGTATATGGTAAAGATACTATATATTTAAATAAAATTTTAGATAACTTTATAATTACAGTATTATTTTTTAAGAAGTATAAAGTAAAAATCACAGATAAAAGTTGTAAATATAGAGGGTGGGATTTTTTAATAAAATTGCAAAATATAAAAAAGAATATAGAATAATAAAAAAGAATAAGGAAACATAATAATGAAATATAAGCCTCAAACCAAAGAAGAATTAAAAAAATTGGTAGAAGATGAAAGTATTTATTTGGGTGATATAGATACAAGTTTAATTACTGATATGAGCATTCTTTTTTATGAAAGTTTAAGGAAAGATTTTAAAGGTATTGAGAAATGGGATACTTCAAATGTTAAAAATATGCAGAATATGTTTAGTAATGCTGTATATTTTAATCATAATATAGAAAAGTGGAATGTATCTAAAGTTGAAAATATGGGGGCTATGTTTTTAAGATGCCTTGATTTTAATCAGCCTCTTAATGATTGGAATGTTTCCGATGTAAAGGATATGAGTGCTATGTTTGCTTTGGCTGAAAGTTTTAATATGCCTCTTAATAAATGGAATACTTGTAATGTTTTTGATATGAGAGCAATGTTTAATATGGCTTTAAATTTCAATTAGGATTTAAATAATTGGGATACTTCTAATGTTGAAAATATGAATGGTATGTTTTCGCAAGCAAAGAATTTTAATCAGCCTCTTGATAAATGGAATACTTCAAAAGTTATAAATATGGAAGTTATGTTTTATTATGCTTTGAGTTTCAATCAGAATATAAATTCTTGGAATGTAAGCGAAGTTAAGTATATGAATGATATGTTTTTTGCAGCAGAAAGTTTTAATCAGCCAATAGAAAATTGGAATATTAATAAATATTGTGATATTAAAGATATTTTTTCAAGTTCTTATAATAATATGAAATCAATATTGAAAATTTATTTTATTGCTAAAGGTAATTATAAAAAACAATTGCTTTCTATGCTTGAAAACTGCAATATAAAAGAAGTGTATAAAGAAGTTTTGAAATATAATAAATTAAAAGATTTTATAAAGAAATTAGAAAATATTTATTATGAAGAATTAAAAGAACTTATTGAAAATAAAAAAAATATTTTAAATGAATATAAACAAAAAT